>JBOFUS010000573.1:0-1435 GCA_051652685.1 Beijerinckiaceae bacterium | reverse complement strand
CCCATGCCCCAGGCGTAGCCCTGGTATTCGTCGGGATCGAGGCCGCAATTCTTCAGCACATTGGGGTGCACCATGCCGCAGCCGAGAATCTCCATCCAGTCTTCGCCCTGGCCGAAGCGGATTTCACGGCCCGAGCGGTCGCACTGGATATCCACCTCGACCGAGGGTTCCGTGAAGGGGAAGAACGAGGGGCGAAAGCGCATCTTCACGTCGGCGATCTCGAAGAATGCCTTGCAGAACTCCCGCAGCACCCAGAACATCTGTGCCATGTTGGCGGTCTTGTCGATGACCAGCCCCTCGACCTGATGGAACATCGGCAGGTGGGTCTGGTCCCAGTCACAGCGGTACGTGCGGCCGGGGCAGATGACGCGGATGGGCGGCTTCTGGTTGAGCATCGTGCGAACTTGCACGGGGCTGGTGTGTGTGCGCAGCAGCTTGCGTTCGCCGCCGGCGTCCGGCTGGAAGAAGAACGTGTCGTGCATCTCCCGCGCCGGGTGTCCGACCGGGAAGTTGAGCTTCGTGAAATTGTAGTCATCGCTCTCGATGTCCGGGCCTTCCGCCACTGCGAAGCCGAGATCGGCGAAGATCGCCGTCAACTCGTCGATCACCTGGCTGATCGGGTGCAGGCGGCCGGCTTCGAGCGGGCTTTCCCGCGCGGGCAGCGTCACGTCGAGCGTTTCAGATGCGAGCCGCGCCTCGAGTGCAGCAGCCCCCAGCGTCTCCTTGCGGGCGGCAAGCGCCGTCTGCACCCGGTCGCGCAACTGGTTGAACTCCTGGCCGGCTGCCTTGCGGGCATCGGGCGGCATCTTGCCAAGGGAGGCGAGAAGGCCGGAGATGACGCCGGATTTGCCAAGCGCCGCGACGCGCGCCTCCTCAAGCGCTGCCTCGTCGGCAGTGCCGGCCACACGGGCCATCAGTTCCGCTTCGATGCTGGTCAGATCGGTCATGCGCTAAAGCCTCACGCCCATTCGCGCTGGGCAAGCTTCGCCTCGAAGCTGTCGAGGCTCTCCTGCTTCTGCAATGTCAGGCCGATATCATCGAGCCCGTTCAGCAGGCAGTGCTTGCGGAAAGCGTCGATCTCGAAGCGAACCTCGCCGCCGTCCGGCCCCTTGATGGTCTGGGTTTCCAGATCAACAGTGAGGGTAGCGTTCGCGCCACGATCCGCGTCATCGAAGAGCTTTTCCAGATCCTCGGGGCTGACGGTGATCGGCAGAATGCCATTCTTGAAGCAGTTATTGTAGAAAATATCGGCAAAGCTGGTGCTGATCACGCAGCGGATGCCGAAATCGAGCAGCGCCCACGGCGCGTGCTCGCGGCTGGAGCCGCAGCCGAAGTTGTCTCCGGCAACAAGGATTTCGCTCTTCCGGTAGGCCGGCTTGTTCAGCACGAAATCCGGGTTTTCGTTGCCCTTGTCGTCATAGCGCATCTCGGAGAA
>JBOFUS010000572.1:0-2492 GCA_051652685.1 Beijerinckiaceae bacterium | reverse complement strand
TGTCGGCGCTGGCACTCTCGCTGCATCGTGCATTGGAGACCTTCGCAGGCGGAAGCGGCTTCCCGCTCATCCGCGCGCGCTGGCTGGCAAGGGCCGCCCATCTCGGGCACAATATCAGGGTTCGGCGTGATCAGGATATGATCGACGGCCGCTTTGCAGATATCGACGGGGATGGCCGATTGTTGCTTGAAACCGAAGTCGGCACGTTGCGAATCGACGCGGGCGACGTCTTTCCGCTCGACAAGAGCGGTTCGCCTGCCCATGACGAACGCTAACTTCAAGTGGTGCTGCTCAACTGATGTCCGAAACTCCTGAACTTGTTTTCGTGCCCCTTGGCGGGCTCGGTGAAATCGGCATGAACGCCGCCCTTTACGGGATAGGATCCGGCAAAAAACGCCAATGGCTGATGGTTGATGTGGGTGTCGCCTTTGGCGGTGCCGATCTGCCGGGTGTTGACCTCATCTTGCCGGACATCACTTTCATCGAGAAGGAACGGAAAAACCTCGCAGGCATTGTCATTACCCATGCCCATGAGGATCACTTCGGTGCGCTCGCCGCGCTGTGGCCAAGACTTGGCGTACCCGTCTACATGACTCCGTTTGCGTCTGATTTGCTGGAGGTCCGCCGGCTTGGCGAGCCCGGCGCACCGAAAATTCCTGTCAGGATTGTGAAACAGGGAGATCGCCTCAAGATTGGAGCATTCGACGTTGAATTCATTCCGGTCGCCCACTCCGTTCCGGAGTCCTGCGCCCTTGCGATCCGTACTGAAGCCGGCACCGTGATTCATACGGGCGACTGGAAAACGGACCCGACGCCTGTTGTCGGCCTGCCGACGGACGAGAAGCGCCTTGCCGAGATCGGCGATGAGGGCGTGCTTGCCATGATTGGCGATTCAACCAACATCTTCCGCGAGGGTGTCTCGCCATCGGAAGCCGATGTCGGCAAGGCACTCAGGGAGCTGATCGCCGCATCGCCTGCGCGCGTCGCTGTCACCACCTTCGCCTCGAATGTGGCGCGCATGCGGTCCGTTGCCGAAGCTGCGCTTGCCTGTGGCCGCGAGGTCATCTGCGTGGGCCGCGCCATGGATCGGGTGGTCGGGGTCGCGCGCGATCAGGGAATGCTCGATGGCCTGCCGGCTTTTCGTGGCGTTGACGCCTACGGCTATCTGCCCCCGGACAAAGTGGTGGCACTCCTGACCGGTAGCCAGGGTGAGTCCCGCGCCGCACTCGCCCGCATTGCGCGGGACGAGCATCCGGACGTGACGCTCGGCAGCGGCGACCGGGTGATCTTCTCGTCCCGCACAATTCCTGGCAACGAGAAGGAAGTCGGTGCCATCATCAATGCGCTTTATCGCCAGGGCATCGATGTCATCACCGATCGCACACATCTCGTGCACGTCTCCGGCCATCCGCGCCGGGCGGAAATGGAGAAGCTCTACAGCTGGGTCCGGCCAAGGGTAGCGGTGCCGGCCCATGGCGAGGCAGCCCACCTGACCGAGCATGCAACCTTCGCCCGCGCCCAGGGCGTGCCGCATGTGGTGCGCGCCTTCAACGGTGACATGGTGATGCTGTCAGGCGATACGCCGGGCGTTGTCGATCAGGTTCAGGTTGGGCGCATCTACCGTGACGGGGATATCCTTCTGGCGGCCACGGAGCGAACCGTGCCCGAGCGGCGCAAGCTGGCCTTTGCCGGCGTGGTGTCGGTCGCCATCGCCGTAGACGTGAATGGTTCGCTGATGAGCGATGCGGAAGTGATGACCGCCGGTCTGCCGCCGCGCACCGCCGATGGCGTGGACTTCGACAAGATGATCCTCGATACAGTCGAGGAGCTTCTCGAGAACCTGCCCAAGGCGAAGCGGCGCGATCCGGACGCGATCAGGGTCACGCTTGAGCGGGCGATCCGCAACACCGTCTCCGCCAAATGGGACAAGAAGCCAGTGTGCCATGTGCTGGTGACGCTGGTCTGATGGGGCGTTGCGAGAAAAGCGGATGATCGGTCGGCTGAACCACGTCGCAATAGCGGTTGGCGATCTCGGCAAAGCGTCGAAGCTCTACCGCGAGACGCTCGGCGCGGCAGTGTCCGCTGCTCAGGCGCTCCCGGAGCATGGCGTCACAGTCGTGTTCGTGACATTGCCGAACACCAAGATCGAGCTTCTCGAACCGTTGGGGACTGAAAGCCCTATCGCGAAATTCCTCGAGCGTAATCCCGACGGCGGCATCCACCACATCTGCTACGAGGTGGACGACATTCTCGCCGCCCGCGACCGGTTGAAAGCCGATGGTGCGCGTGTGCTCGGAGGCGGCGAGCCGAAGATCGGCGCTCATGGCAAGCCTGTCCTCTTTCTGCATCCCAAGGATTTCTGCGGGACACTCGTCGAGATCGAGCAGGTCTGAACACCCATGACCATCAGCGCCGCAATCGCGATCTACTTCATTATCTGGTGGCTGACGCTTTTCGCCGTCCTGCCTTTCGGCATCCGCTCGCAAACGGAA
>JBOFUS010000571.1:0-4527 GCA_051652685.1 Beijerinckiaceae bacterium | reverse complement strand
TGAAGTGCAGCAGCGCATCATCGCGCGCAACCGGGATCAGATCGCCGTGGATCGCCACATCGGCCAGCCGGAAGCCCGGCGCGCCGCTCTGCTTTGAGCCCAGTACATCTCCTTCGCCGCGCAGTTTCAGGTCCTTTTCAGCGATGACAAAGCCGTCTTCCGTCTCGCGCAGCGTCTTCAGCCGCTCTGTCGCGGTTTCGCCCAAGGGGGTCTTGTAGAGCAGCAGGCAGGTGGAGCTGGCCGCCCCGCGCCCGACGCGGCCGCGCAGCTGGTGGAGTTGCGCAAGGCCGAAACGCTCGGCATGCTCGATCACCATGATCGAGGCGTTCGGCACATCGACGCCCACCTCGATCACGGTGGTGCTGACGAGCACGCGCGTCTCGCCGGATGAAAATCGCTCCACGGCCAGATCCTTCTCCGGCCCCGGCATCTGGCCGTGGACGAGACCGACCTTGTCGCCGAGCATCTGCTTCAGATGTGCGTGGCGATCTTCGGCGGCGGTGACATCAAGGACTTCTGATTCCGCCACCAGCGGACAGACCCAGTAGACCTGGGCACCATTCGCGACAGCGCGGACGACGCCGGCCGCAACCTCGTCCAGCCGGTCGAGCGGGATCGTGCGGGTGTCGATGGGCTTTCGGCCAGCCGGTTTCTCGCGCAGCACTGAGACGTCCATGTCGCCGAAGTAGGTCAGCACCAGCGTGCGCGGGATGGGCGTCGCTGTCATTACCAGCAGGTCAACACCGTCGCCCTTGGCGGAAAGCGCCAACCGCTGATGCACGCCGAAGCGGTGCTGTTCGTCCACTACCGCCAGCGCCAGATCCCTGAACACGACCTGCTCCTGGAACAGCGCATGGGTGCCCACGACGATGTCGATCTCGCCGTTGGCGAGCGCTTCAAGCGTCGCTCGCCGCTCTGCCGGCCGGTCGCGGCCCGTCAGCAGCGCCACGCGCATGCCGGCGGCTTCGGCCAGCGGGGCGATCCGGGCGTGGTGCTGGCGGGCGAGAATTTCCGTCGGGGCCATCATCGCTGCCTGCCGGCCGCTCTCCACCGCCTGCGCCATGGCGAGAAGCCCAACCACGGTCTTGCCGGAGCCGACGTCACCCTGCAGCAGCCGCAGCATCCGTTCGGGGCTGGCCATGTCGGCGGAGATTTCGGTGAGCGCGTGCTCCTGTCCGGCGGTCAGCTGGAAGGGCAGGGCGGCGCGGATGGCGCTGGCGATGCGCCCGTTGCCTGGCGTGGTGCGGCCGGTGGCCTTCTTCATGCGCGCGCGGACCATGACGATGGCCAGTTGGCTCGCCAGCAACTCGTCATAAGCCAGGCGCTGGCGCAGCAGGCTCTCGGGCGCGAGTGTCTTCAGGTCCGCCGGCGCATGAACGGCGTTCAGTGCCGCACCGAAGGCTATCCACCTGCGCTGGATCATCAGGCTCGGGTCGATCCACTCCGGCAGCTGCGGCAAGCGTGCGAGCGCTGCCTGTGCCGTCTTCGCCAGCATGCGCGGGCCGAGGCCTTCGGTCATGGGATAGATCGGCTCGATCACCGGCATGTCGGCGAAATTGCGCTCGTCCATGATGCGGTCGGGATGCGCCATCTGGCGCAGGCCGTCGAACATCTCCAGCCGGCCCGAAAGCCAGCGCGTTGCTCCCAGCGGCAGCATGCTCTGGATCTGCGCCGGGCGCGGGTTGAAAAACACGATCTCCATGTCGGCCGTATCGTCCGCCACCAACACCTTGAAAGGGGCCTTCAGACGCCCTGGCTGCGGCGGGCGGTGCTCCTCGACGCGGATTTTCACCGTGACCGTCTCGTCGTAGGGGCACTCGCGCAGGTTGGGCCTCAGGCTCCTGTCCACACCGGCGACGGGCGCATGCAGGATCAGATCGATCACCCGCGCAGCATGACTGTCCCGCGCCAGCAGCCGGTCGAAGAGCGGCGCAAGCTTCGGCCCCACGCCGGATAGCGCGGTGATGGGCGAGAAGAGCGGATCGAGCAGCGAGGGACGCATCAAGGTTCAGTCTTGGCCGGGGATGCCGTTCGCGCAAGACCCTCTCGTCACGATCCCCTGAACCATGTTCATTCGGCAAACCGCATCGCGACACCGAGGCTCGCCAGATCGCGCCAGAAGGCGGGGTAGGTCTTGCCGACGCAGGCAGGATCCTCGATCGTCACGCCCTCCATCATCAGGCCGGCCAGCGCGAAGCTCATGGCGATGCGGTGGTCGGAGAACGTCGCGATGCTGGCGGTGGTTGATCCGCCGATCAGCGCGGGGTTGGCATGGACGATGAGATCATCGCCCACCTCTTCCGCCAAATCCGAATGAACGCGGTTCAAACCCTCGCTCAGCGCGCGGATGCGGTCGCATTCCTTGACGCGCAGGTTGGCGATGCCGGTGAAACGGACCGGCGTGCGGTTGAAGGCCGCCATCACGGCGAGCGTCGGCACGGCGTCCTGCATCTGCGACCCGTCGATGATCGCCGGCATGTCCGGGAAGGCCGCAATCAGCCGGTGGGCAAGCGCATCCGGCTGGGTGAAGGCTTCGGCCTTGACGCCAAGGTCGATGGTGCCGCCGGTCAGCCGTTCGGCCGCCCAGAGATAGGTCGCGGCAGACGCGTCCGGCTCGATCAGCAGGTCGGCGGCGCGGTAACCGCCGGGATGGACGCGCCAGTGGGCGGCGTCGATGCGCTCAACCCTCGCGCCGAAATGCGCCATCGCAGCGGTGGTCAGGTCGATGTAGCCTTTGGCACCGATGTCGTCGCCGGCAAGCACGACGTCCAGTCCTTCGTCCGTCAGTGGTCCCAGCATCAGCAGGGCCGAGACATACTGGCTGGATAGCCCGGCATCGACGCTGACGCGCCCGCCCCGGATGCGGCCTGCGCCTCTCACGTTCACGGGAGGGCAACCGGTCGGCGCGTCGATGGCCACCCCAAGCGCGCGCAACGCATCAACCAGCGGGCCGATGGGGCGCTTGCGCATGTGCTCGTCGCCATCGACGATCACTTCCCCCGCGACGCTTGCAACAGCTGCGGTAAGAAAGCGCGTGGCGGTGCCGGCATTGCCGAGAAACAGCGGAGCGACGGATGCGGTCAACCTGCCCGTGCTCCGGACAAGAAAGCCCGTTGCATCCGGTTCGCTGACCGCAACACCCATCGCGGTCAACGCTTCGGCCATACGCGCCGTGTCGTCGCTCTTCAACGCGCCGGTGAGGCGGGTTTCGCCTTTTGCCAGTGCAGCGAGCAACAGCGCGCGGTTGGTGATGGATTTGGAACCTGGTGGCGAAACGCGGCCACGCAGCGGGCGGCGTGGCGGGGTGAGGAGGACAGAGTTCTGGATCGCGTGGGCCATGCTGCGCTCCTTCCAGCGTTCGGCAGGCGAACGCAAGTGTCCCAAGCTGCTGGCGGCAACTCGCTCTGAACATCGTCATTACGAGGAACGAAGCAATCCAGCGCAACGCTTCAACCGGGCACGATCATGGAGAGGTTGCTCTGGATTGCTTCGTTCCTCGCAATGACGGGAAGCAGACACCCTACCGCATCCGCTTCGCCAGCCTCGGATCAAGCCGATCACGTAGTCCATCACCGACCAGATTAACCGCGAGCACCACCAGCGCCAGCGCCAGACCGGGATAGAATATCGCCCACGGAGCGCGGCCCAGAAACAGACGCGATTGCGCGATCATGTTGCCCCAGGTGGGGATTTCCGGCGGAATGCCAGCGCCCAGAAACGACAGCGAAGCTTCGACCAGAATGGCGGAGGCGCAGATGTAGGTCGCCTGCACCAGCAGCGGCGGAAGGGTCGCCGGCAGGATGTGGCGGATGAGGAGCGCTGGCGTTCGTGTGCCCACCGAGATTGCAGCTTCCACGAAGGGCTCTTCCCGCGTGGACAGCACCACGGAGCGTACGAGCCGCACCACGCGCGGAATCTCCGGGATGGTGATCGCGATGATGACAATGAGCACACCGCCCTTGGTGAGCGCCACCAGTGCAATGGCCAGCAGGATGGCCGGGATCGCCATCAGCCCGTCAAGCAACCGGCTGACGAGTGCATCGACCCAGCGCACATAGCCGGACACAAGCCCGATGGTGAGCCCGATGCCGACAGACAGCGTCGCGACCAGCAGGCCGACCAGCAGCGAGACGCGTGCGCCATGCACAGCACGGGCGAAAACATCGCGGCCCAGATTGTCCGTGCCGAAGATATATTGGTCAGACGGGGCTTTCAGCCTCTGGATCGGCTGCATCAGCAGCGGATCACCGGCGATCCATGGCGCGAAGAGGGCGAGCGTCGCCATGACGGCGAGGATCAGCGAGCCGGCAACCAGCGTCGGGTTGCGGCGGATGAACCGCCACGGCCTGAAGGGCACGGCGGGGACAGTGGCGAGCGCGTCCGTCATTGGTAGCGAATCCGGGGATCAAGCAGCATGTAGGACAGGTCCACGCCCAGATTGATCAGCGCGTATGTGCCTGAAAAGATCAGGATACAGCCCTGGATGATCGGATAGTCCCGCTTGGCGATGGCATCGACGACCAGCCG
>JBOFUS010000570.1:0-1804 GCA_051652685.1 Beijerinckiaceae bacterium | reverse complement strand
AAGCACGCACCAAACCCACGCCCGCTATCCTGCGTCTCACGGCAGCTCCCTCACGAAGGTTTGCGAGTCCGAAACACTCCCGAACACCCCACCCTGCATCTTGACCATCCTGATCGCGGCGTCGTGGTTGGCGCGGTCGGTGGCACCGCAGCAGTCTTCCAGCAGCAGGCACTCGAAGCCGCGGTCATTGGCCTCCCGTATGGTGGTGTGGACGCAGACATCGGTGGTGATGCCGGTGAGCACGAGGTTGGCGATGCCGCGCGTGCGCAGGATCAGCTCCAGGTCTGTGGCGCAGAAGCTGCCCTTGCCCGGCTTGTCGATGATGGTCTCGCCGGGCAACGGTGCCAGTTCGTCGATGATCTCCCAGCCGGGCTCGCCGCGCACGAGTATGCGGCCGCAAGGCCCCGGATCACCGATGCCCGCGCCGATGCGCTGCGAGCGCCAGCGCTTGTTGGCCGGCAGATCAGAGAGATCCGGCCGGTGGCCCTCCCGTGTGTGGATGATGGCATAGCCCTTTGCCCTCATGGCCGCGAGCACCGCCCGGATGGGCGCTATGGGCGCGCGGGTGAGCGACAGATCATAGCCCATACTGTCCACATAGCC
Source organism: Beijerinckiaceae bacterium (assembly GCA_051652685.1). GTDB lineage: Bacteria > Pseudomonadota > Alphaproteobacteria > Rhizobiales > Beijerinckiaceae > JADCCX01. The sequence continues at coordinate 1,201 of JBOFUS010000570.1, read as the reverse complement.
GCCCATCCCGCAGAAATCCGTCTGCATGTCGATGACGACGAGCGCGGTATTGTCAGGCCGCAGATCGCCGTTCCACGGCCAGGGATAAGGGTCGCCGGTGATCACGGGCATGGTCTTGTCACTCCGCCGCCAGCCCGAAAGGCCCCGTCGCCGTTTCGCCGAAGGCCCGCGTCGGCGCAGGAAAGCCGCAGCTTGTTCCGTCCGTATGGACAACCGCGCCCTCCCAGGGCAGCGCGTATTTCCCGGCCACGAGATCATGCATGTAGGTGTAGGGGCAATCGCGCGCGCCGCCCTTCACCGCCGTGTAGCCACGGTGGCCGAACTGGTAGATGTTGTTTTCCACCGACCAGTGGATGCGCGCCTCGCGCACAAGGTCGGGGCGCACCTCAGCCGTGATGATCTCGTTTGCCCGTCCGCTGGTGCCGTGGGCGATGATCTCGCCGTCGAAATTGACGATCATGCCCTCGCCCATGCTGTCGAAGCTGCCGTCCGTGCCGCACATGCAGACGCTGGCCGTCACCATGAGGTTGCAGAAGGCGTTCGACTGGTTGGTGAACTTCCAGGAAGAGCGGATGGGCGCAGTGTATCCCGCCGTGCGGAGCATGATCTCCGCGCCCTTGTAGGCGCATTCCCGCGCCATCTCGGGGAACATGCCATCGTGGCAGATGATGAGGGCAAGCTTGCAGCCCTTAGGCCCGGTGATCACCGGGATGCCGACATCGCCCGGCTCCCATGGCTCCACTGGCACCCAGGGGTGGAGCTTGCGGTAATAGAGCCGGAGCACGCCCTCGTCGTCGAAGATGATGCCCACATTGTAGGGATAGCCATGGGGGTTCAGCTCCATGATGGAGAAACAGCCCCAGATGCGGTTGTCCTTGCAGGCCTTGCCGAAGGCCGCGACCTCCGGCCCGTCCATGCGGCACATGATTTCGGGGTTGGTATCCATGGACAGGCCATGCAGCGCGTATTCCGGGAAAACCACGAGATCCATGGTCGGCATGTTGCGGCGCGCCTTGGCCACCATCGCAACGATACGGTCGGTTTGCGCCGCCAGATCGGCCGTGGTTGCCACGACAGGCAGCTGAAGCTGCACCATGCCCAGCACCACACCGTTCGGCGTCTTGTTCAAGCCTCCCAGAGCACTCATCGGGGGTCTCCTTCCTGTGAAAAAACTCAACGTGCCAGCGAAAGCTCGCCCGGC
>JBOFUS010000569.1:0-13856 GCA_051652685.1 Beijerinckiaceae bacterium | reverse complement strand
AGCGAAGGTTTCGCCCTTGCGAATGTCGAAGCTGATGCCATCGACCGCCTTCAGATACTGCTTCGGAGCGCGCTCGATGACGCGTTCCAGCCAGGGCTTCGAAACGTCGAAGGATTTGCGAAGATCGCGGACGGAGACGAAGGGTTTGTCGTTGGCGGCGCTCATGCGGCGACTTCTCTTCTCTTGTCGTACAGCCAGCAGGCAACTTGCGAGCCACCGACCGGGATGGGCTCTGGCCGCTCCGTGTGGCAGCGGGCAAAGGCCTCCGCGCAGCGCGGATTGAAGGCGCAGCCCCTCGGGATGGCGTTGAGGCGCGGCATTGAGCCGGGAATCTGCAGCAGGCGTTCGGACGCGCTCTCCAGCGTGGGGATCGCCCCCATGAGGCCTTTGGCGTAGGGGTGACGGGCGTTCTGCACCACCTCGCGCACCGGGCCGATTTCGGCGATGCGGCCAGCGTACATCACAGCTACGCGGTCAGCAGTCTCCGCAATGACGCCCATGTCGTGGGTGACAAGCATGATGGCGGTGCCGCGCTCGCGGCAGAGCTTCTTCAGCAACGTGATGATCTGCGCCTGCACCGACACATCGAGCGCCGTTGTCGGCTCGTCGGCAATGATCAACTCAGGCTCCGCCGCCAGGGCGAGCGCGATGACGACCCGCTGGCGCATGCCGCCGGAGAACTCGTGCGGATAGCTGTCGATCCGCTTTTCGGGTGCAGGAATACCCACCTCGGTCAGGAGATCGATAGCGCGCTGGCGCGCCTGTCCCGCGTTCATGTCGGTGTGGGTGCGGATCGTCTCGACCAGCTGCTCGGAGACCCTGAACAACGGGTTGAGGGAGGTCAGCGGATCCTGGAAGATCATGCCGATGCGCTTGCCCCGGATCTTGCGCATCTCCTCTTTGGGCAGGTTGTCGATGCGCTGCCCCTTGAGCAGGATTTCTCCGCCCGCAATGCGACCGGGCGGATCGATCAGGCCGATGATGGCCGTGCCTGTCAGCGACTTGCCGGCACCGGATTCACCCACCACACCCAGCACCTCGCCGGGCGCGATGTCGAAGGAGACCTCGTCGATGGCGCGCAGCAGGCCGCGCCGCGTGACGAATTCGACCTTGAGCTTGCGGACGGAGAGGACGGGTTGGGTCATGGCTTTTCCGACGCGTTTGATGTATTGATAATCCAGAGATACAAGGAGAGCCGCGCCATGTTGGGTCCGATCATCATTCTTGTCTAACCGGCTTTGCCGAAGCGAGAAAGGCGTCGCATAACGCTTTCGCTTCCCTAGCGGTGGCGAGCGTTCGTTTCCCGAGTTCAAACAGGCCTTCCACGGCTTCTTTCTGCCTTTCGTCCGCAATATTGGCATAGACACCCGCAGAGAAGGCATCGACGAGCGAGCCGAGTCGTTGGTCGAGGCGATAGTACGCCACGACCGACTCGATGACTTCTGCAGGCATGATCGTCAGGTCTGATTTAACGATATCGAAGACGAAGCTTTGCGGTGCAGCCTTGCCCTGAGGCATGTCTTTGAGCGACGCATGTTCGGCCTTGACGCCAGGAGCATCCACGAGACGCTCTAGCAGCGTATCTTTCAGGGCGCTTGCATGGGGTTCATCGAACTGCGCGGTCAACGTGCCGAGTTCGACCGCAATGTCGGCGCGAACCGCGCGCACGATATCATCCGTCTTCTGCCGCCGGCGCCTGTCTTCATCGAGCCGATCCGCATTCGTCTTGAGTCGCCATAACGTGATTGCGACAACGGCGGTTGTCACCGCGCCGACCGATTGCACCAATGCGGCAACGATGCTCATCGCAGTTTCGGATTGAGCGCGTCGCGCAGCCAGTCGCCCAGAAGGTTGATCGCCAGCCCCAGCATAACGATCATCAACGCCGGAAACAGCAGTATCCACCATTCGCCCGAGATGAGAAACTGCTGGCCGAAGCGGATGAGGGTGCCGAGCGAGGGCTGCGTCACCGGCATGCCGACGCCGAAGAAGGACAGCGTCGCCTCCTCGATGACGGCAAGCGCGAGGTTGATGGTGGCGATCACCATCACCGGCCCCATGACGTTGGGGAGGATATGCTTCGCCATGATCGGCAGGCCCTTGATGCCCATCAGGCGGGCGGCCTGCACATAGTCCTTGTTGCGCTCCACCAGCGTCGAGGCGCGGACTGTGCGGGCATACTGCGCCCAGTGCGCCAGACCGATGGCGATGATGATGACAAAGAGGGCCGTCGTTTCGTGCTTGTTGGGCGGGATCAACCCGCGTGCCACGCCGAAGATGAGCAGTGCGATCAGCAGCCCCGGAAACGACAGCTGAATATCGGCAATGCGCATGATCAGCTGCTCGGTGCGGCCGCCGATGTATCCCGCAATCAACCCGAGACTGACACCCAGCACCAGGGAGAAGCCGACAGCGGCAAAACCCACGAGCAGCGACACGCGCGTGCCATAGAGCAGCGCCGACAGCATGTCGCGCCCCTGCGCATCCGCGCCCATGACGAAGAGCATACCCGAACCCGCGCCACGCTCCATGGGATGCGAGAAACCGTCCATCAGGTTGAGTGCCGCCGGGTCAAAGGCGTTCTGCGGCGCGATCAATGGTGCGAAGGCGGCTGCCAGAAAGATGAGCAGCGTGGTGGCTGCAGCTACGATGGTGACGGGTGATTCCTTGAAAGACAGCCAGAGATCGCTGTCAAACAGGCGCTTCAGGAGGCTTTCAGTCGTCGACGCGGGGATATCATTCGATGCCATGATCTACCTCTTTCCCGCCGGCCCGCCAGCGCGCAGCCGTGGATCGATTAGGAAATAGAGCATGTCGACGATCAGGTTCACGATGACGAAAATCAGGCCCACAAACATCAGGTAAGCGCCCATCACCGGGATATCGACGACCTCGACCGACTTGACGAAGAGTGCGCCCAGCCCCGGCCAGTTGAACACCGTCTCGGTGGTGATGGCGAAAGCGACGATGGAACCAAGCTGCATGCCCGTGACGGTTACGACGGGGATCATGGTGTTCTTCAGTGCATGGCGGAAATGGATGGCCCGGTCGGTAAGCCCGCGCGCGCGGGCAAACCGAACATAATCGGCGCGCATCACCTCCAGCATCTCGGAGCGCACAAGCCGCATGATGAGAGTGAGTTGATAGAAGCCCAGCGTGATCACCGGAAGGATCAGCGACTTGCGGCCGGTTTCGGTGAGCAATCCCGTGCTCCACCAGCCAAGCTGCACCACATCACCGCGCCCGAAGGTGGGCAGCCAGCGCAACGTGACACCGAAGATGTAGATCAGGCCTATGCCGATGAGGAATGTGGGCAGCGACACGCCGATCAGCGAGAGGCTCATGATCAGGTGTGCGGCCACGCCGTCTCGTTTCAATGCCGTGTAGATGCCGAGCGAAACGCCGAATACCAGCGCCAGCGCCGCCGACAGGAGCGCGAGTTCAAGCGTCGCCGGCAGCCGCTCGCGCAAGAGCGTCGCCACCGGCCGGCCCTGGCGGTAGGAGATGCCGAAATCACCCTGTACGGCGTTGCCGACGAAGCGCCCGAACTGCACCACCATCGGATCGTTGAGGCCGAGGGAATCCGCCAGCTCCTGCCGGTCTTTCAATGTTGCGTCCTGGCCGACGATGCTGGCCACAGGATCGCCGACATAGCGGAACATGCTGAAAGCGATGAAGGCCACCGCCAGCATGACGATGGCGGCCTGCGCAATGCTGCGGATGAGATAACCGATCATTGCCCAATCCCTAGCCTACGGCTGGCGGAAAAGACAACGATGCCGCGCGCAAACGCAGCAGATCACGAAAGTTTTCGGCTCAACTCGCGCTGGCGAACAGCTCGCGCTCGCCGGAATGGATGGGCTGACGCTCAGCCTTGCCCACCTGGCGACGGGCTAAAAAACGCGGACGGCGCTCCTTGAGCGCAGAACCACTGCGCCGGTCGAAGAAGCGCGGCTCGCAGTCGTCTTCGAGCGGCTGAAGCCGGCCCGCCTCATCCTCGACCAGGAGGGGCAGGTCCAGCATGCTGCCGAAACCCCGCCAGCGTGCAATGATCTCGGCATCGTCGCCGGCGCGCATCAGCACGACCTCAAGGCTCGGGTCCATGTGCAGGAGCACGATCTCGAATTGCGACCGCCCGGCTTCCGCCCTCAGCGCCACACCGCGATAACTGGCGGTGGGCACATTGACGACCGTCTCCATGCCGGCCAGCCGCCGTTCGAGGCAAACCCATGCGGAGCTGACCTTGACGTGCTGCACGCCGCCCTCGGCGCGCGCACAATCACAGGTCAGCTCCGCCGCCGCACCCACAGGCCCCCGCCTGTCAACTTTCGAATTCCCCATGACGCACCGCCTCAACCCGAAGTCGCCGGGCGTTTTCTCGGTGGAGCGCCCTTGCTTGAATGGGAGAATGCGCCGCGGCCGCTGGCGAAGTCTTAAGAGCCGTGGTTAAGGATCGGTACACGGGGCGCTTTGGCGAGGCTTCCCGTGTTCATACTTTCCAAGCGGTAACGGCCACAGAGGGAAAACCAGATGCAGGCGTCACAGGTTCTTCAGGCTCTGGTCGCGGGCGGCGCGTTGAAGCCCGCAGCGGTCTACGCCGCGCTCATCGTGCTCATGGGCATCGCGCTCACCTATGCGGTCATCCTGCAGCGCCGCCGCAAGCTCGTCGGGATCGGTGACGGAGGTGACAAGGAGCTTGCGCGGATCGTCAGGGTCCATGGCAACTTCTGCGAGAATGCGCCATTTGCCCTGGCGCTGCTGATGTTCCTGCCGCTGCTCGGCGGTGCGACATTTGCCGTTCACTCCGTCGGCGCGCTATTTCTGGCTGGACGTTTGGCCCATGCCTTCGGACTGTCGAAGAGCGCGGGAACCAGCGCCGGTCGTGTCGGCGGCATGGTGCTGACACATACGGGACTGTTCATCGGCGTGGGCGCACTGCTCTGGAGCGTCTTTTCCCTGTGACGTCGACCACAGAGCTTTCCGCAGAACTCGCCCTGCTGGAGACCGCAGCGCGCGCGGCCGGAGAGATCGCGCTCAGCTTCTTTCGTGAAGGAGCCACGACAACCGCCGAGGTATCCTACAAGGAAGGCAACTCCCCCGTCAGCCAGGCGGATCACGCCGCGAACACTGTGCTGGAAACACGGCTGCGCAGCGCGCGGCCGGACTACGGCTGGATATCAGAAGAAACCGTCGATACGCCCCATCGGCTGGGAGCGGCGCGAACCTTCATCGTCGATCCCATCGACGGCACCCGCGCCTTCATCGCCGGCAAGCTGGACTGGTGTGTTTCCGTTGCGTTGGTCGAGCATGGCCGCCCCATAGCGGGCGTTGTCCATGCGCCGTCACTCGGGCAGACCACCACGGCCATTCTGGGCGGGGGCGCGTTCCGCAATCGCGCAAGGTTGCCAGTGCTGATCGCCTCGCCACTCGCCGGCGCGCGCATCGCCGGACCGCCGCCTGCGCTTGACCGGCTGGAGAAACTGGCCGGCGTGCCCTTCATGCGCGGCCGTCGCGTGCCCTCGCTCGCCTGCCGCCTCGTCCAGGCCGCTGCCGGCGAGGTGGACGCAGCCATCGCCAGCGACGGCGCGCATGAATGGGACATCGCAGCGGCAGACCTGATCCTGGCAGAAGCCGGCGGCGTGTTGCGCGACCGGGCGGGCGGCCTCCTGCGCTACAACCAGCCGGGTCTGCGCCAGCCGCTGCTCGTTGGCGGACATGCGGCGCTTGCGGCTGAGCTTGTCGATCTCCTTGGTTGAAGTCACGGCACCCAGCCGCTAGACGCCTCCTGTCGCATGTCTATCAGGAAAGACCCGCAAATGCCCGACGGCGCTTCGACCAAAGGCAAGCAGCTGCTGCATCTCGTTCTTGGCGGCGAGTTGACCGATATCGAAGGTGTAGAGTTCCGCGATCTCGACAAGGTCGACATCGTCGGACTTTTCCCGAGCTACGAAACCGCCCGCAAGGCCTGGAAGGCCAAGGCACAGCAGACGGTCGATCAGGCGCAGACGCGCTATTTCATCGTCCACCTGCACCGGCTGCTCGATCCGGAAACCGACCAGAACTGAGCGATTGCCGCGATGCTCAAGAAGCTCCTTCGCTCCCGTTTCGTGCTGCATGGTGCGGGTGCGGCATTGGCCGGTTACCTCAAGCTGGTGAGGCGCACGGGCAACATGGTCGTCGAGCCTGCCGAAGGACAGGCGACACTTGACGCCGACTGGCCCTATATCGTTGCCATGTGGCATGGCCAGCATTTCATGATCCCATTCGCGCGCCGCCCGCAGGACCGGTTCTCGACGATGATCTCGCGGCACGGCGACGGTGAGATCAATGCGGCGGCCGTATCGCATTTCGGCATCGGTGCGGTGCGCGGCTCCGGCGCGCAGCGGCAGGATCAGGTGCGCAAGCGCGGTGGTGCACAGGCGCTGCGCGCTGCCCTTGCGGCGCTGGCAGAGGGCCAGTCGCTTTCCATGACGGCCGATGTGCCCAAGGTGTCACGCGTCGCCGGCAAGGGCATCGTCGTGCTGGCGCAGTTGTCGGGCCGGCCCATCGTGCCGGTGGCGCTGGTTTCCAGCAGGCGGTTTGATTTCGAAAGCTGGGACAGATCGAGCATCGGCCTGCCCTTCGGCCGGCTGGCGTTCGTGCTGGGCGAGCCTATCCGCATTGTTCGTCACGCCGATGCGATGGCGCAGGAGGAGGCCCGCCTGTTGGTCGAGGACGGGCTCGATGCGGTTCACGCCCGGGCCTACGCTCTGGTGGGGGCAAAAGACCCGGGTGCCGGCCGTGAAAGCGTGGCTACCGCGCGTGCCGCCGCCCGCAGCCATGCCCTTGCGGACACCGCCTGATGTCGCCGCAGCCCTTCGCCATGCGCGCCTATCGCGGCGTCTCGCATCTGCTTTATCCGGCGGCGCGATCCATGCTGGCGCGCCGGCAGGAGCGCGGCAAGGAAGATGCCCTGCGCTTGGAAGAGCGCAAGGGCTTCCCCAGTGTTTCGCGGCCTGATGGCCTGCTTGTCTGGTTGCATGGCGCAAGCGTGGGCGAGCTGATCTCGCTACTTCCGGTCGCGGAGCATTTCCGCCGGCGCGGCAACCAGGTGCTGGTCACCTCGGGAACTGTCACATCGGCGGAGGTCGCGTCGCGTCGGCTGCCGGAAGGCGCGATCCACCAGTATATCCCGCTCGATCTGCCGGCCTATGTTGCGCGGTTTCTCGATCACTGGCGGCCGGATATTGGCGTCTTCGCCGAATCCGAGCTCTGGCCCAACCTGATCCACGAGTCGCATGCGCGCGGTGTGCATCTCGTGACTGTCAATGCCCGCATGTCCGAGCGCTCGTTCCGGCGCTGGAGCCACCTGCCGAGCTTCGCCTCTGCGATGCTGTCGCGTTTCGAACTGGTGCTGGCGCAGACGCCGGCCGACGCCGGGCGGCTGCGCGCGCTTGGCGCGCCACGCGTCGGCGTCATCGGCAACCTCAAATACGATGTCACGCCCCCGCCCGCAGACGATGTAAAGCTTGAGATTCTCAGGCGCGCCATTGGCCGCCGCGCGGTCTTCGTGGCGGCCAGCACGCATCCGGGCGAGGAAGAGCTGGTTGCGGCGGCGCATGGCGTGGCGCGCGACCGCGTGCCGGGGCTGCTGACAATTATCGCACCACGCCATCCGGAGCGCGGCGAGGAGGCGGCGGCAGCCGTCTTCAAGGCCGGCCTGAGCGTGGCGCGGCGCAGCGAGGGCGCGCAGCCCGATGTCCATACCGACGTCTATATCGCGGACACCATCGGCGAACTCGGCCTGTTCTACCGGTTGGGGCGCATCGCCTATCTCGGCGGCTCGCTGGTGGAGCATGGCGGGCAGAACCCCATCGAGCCGGCCAAGCTCGACAACGCAATCCTGCACGGTCCGCATGTGAAGAATTTTGCCGAGGTTTATGCCGCACTCCACACCGGAGGCGGCGCGGTCCGCACAGCGAGCGCAAATGAGCTGGGCGAGGCGATCGCGTCGCTGATCACCGATGCCGCAGCGCTCGACCAGCGGGCGAATGCGGCAAATGCGGTCGTTGCCGCCATGTCCGGCGCGGTGCAGCGTACCATTGACGGGCTGGAGCCGCTCGTCATGCGGGCGCATCTGGACCGGAAGGGATGAGGACGCCTGCCTTCTGGGGTGCGCCGCGAAGCTGGCAGGCGACGCTGCTTGCACCCGCCGGCTGGATCTATGGCGCGATCACCGCCTGGCGCATGGCGCGCAAGGGCGAGCGCGCGGCGATCCCCGTGATTTGCGTCGGCAATTTCACGGCTGGCGGTGCCGGCAAGACGCCGACGGTGATCATGCTCGCCGACGCGTTGGCGGCGCGGGGCGAAAAGCCGTTCATCGTGAGCCGGGGGCATGGCGGGCGCATAGCGGGGCCGACGCGGATAGACCTCGCTCGTCACACCTCTGCGGAATGCGGTGATGAACCAGTGCTGCTCGCGTACTACCATCCCGTCATCGTGGCACGGGACAGGCGTGCCGGCGTGCGGCTGGCGGCGGCTGAAGGTGCAACGCTCGCGCTGCTCGACGATGGGTTGCAGAACCCGGCACTGGCCAGGGACTTCACGCTTGCTGTCGTCGATGCCGGCTTCGGCGTCGGGAATGGGGCCTGCGTTCCGGCAGGCCCACTGCGTGCGCCAGTGGCAATACAACTGAAGTTCGTCGATGCGGTGTTCCTGCTGGGCGAGGGCGAGGCGGCAGGCCCGGTCGGCACAATGGCCTCGGTTGCAGCCATGCCTGTATTTTCAGGGACATTGGAGCCGAATGGCTCCGACATTGCGGCGCTTTGCGAAAAGCCGCTGCTGGCCTTCGCCGGCATCGGCCGGCCAGAGAAGTTCTTCCGGACGCTTGCTGCCGCTGGCCTGAACCTGCAGGAAACCCGCCCGTATCCGGATCATTACCCTTTCGCGGACGCGGACGCGTTGTCGTTGAACAAGGCGGCGCAAACCAATGGCCTGACGCTTGTCACGACCGAAAAGGACAGTGTGCGCTGGCCAACCGGACAGGCGCAGCGGCCTGCAGTTGTCAGGGTCCGTGCCAAGCCCGACAATCTTGGAAAACTCGTTGACCTGATCTCGGTCGCGATCAGAAACCGACGGTCGGTGACTTGATCGCACGCAGACGGGACAGTACCGCTTCCGGCCCACTGTAAGGTTCCTGAAGCTCGACGCTCCAGTAGCGCAGATCGTCGAGCATGATCGGCTGCCCGGTCACGGCACAACGCACGAAGGAGCCGTGGCGGACCACCTTGAATTCGGTGTGGTGATACCGAATCTCGGCTTCCGGCTGCGCGGGAAAGGGACGTTCCAGCCTGTTCATGACGCGGCGCATATCATGAACCCGGGCTGTTTGCACATGGGATCGAATGCAGTAAAAACACCGGCAACGTTCCTTTCTATCCTCTTGGGTTTCATGCGACGCCTGCTCGCCCTTCTTCTCTTCTGCGCGTTCGTGCCGCCGCTTGCGGCACAGGAGCGCGTCGAGATTCCCAACGGCCTTGATGCGCCATTGAAAGCGGTTCTCTATCGCCCTTCCGGACCCGGCCCGTTTCCAGCGATCGTGGCACTGCACGGTTGCGGTGGGCTGCTGGGGACCAGCGGACGCATGGGCGCGCGCCATGCCGATTGGGGCGAGCGCCTCGCGGCACAGGGATACCTGGTACTTTTCCCGGATTCCTACGCCTCGCGCGGGCTTGGTTCGCAATGCCTCGTTCGCGACCGCACGGTGCGTCCGGGGCGCGAGCGGGTGGCCGACGTCCGGCTGGCGCGGAACTGGCTGCTGGAGCGAAGCGATGTCAAGCCGGACCGGCTGTCACTCCTTGGCTGGTCGAACGGCGCGTCCAGCGTCCTCTGGGCCATCGCGAAGGACAGAAAGCCCCTTGATGGCAAGCCCGATTTCCGCAGTGCAGTTGCGTTCTATCCCGGTTGCCGGTTGATCGCGCAGTCGGCGGAGCGCCGCGATTGGGAAGGCCGCCTCCCGCTGCTGATCCTGATCGGTGAGGCCGATACATGGACCCCGGCCGATCCCTGCCGGCAACTCGTCGCCACCATGACTGCAAACGATGGCAAGGGTTCGATCATCACGTATCCGAATGCCGTGCATGAGTTCGACCATCCCAACCGCAAGGCGGAGAAGCGCTCTGGTCTCGCCATCACCGGTGATGGCAGCGGAGAGGCGATGGTCGGTACCGATCCGGCGGCGCGGGAAGACGCTTTGAAGCGCGTGCCGGACTTCTTCAGCATTCGCTGAGGCGCGTCTCAGGCTTCGGGGCCGCTCTCGCCCGTCGTCTCGATGGCCATTCCGGGCACATGCTCGCTGCACCAGCTGCGAATGGCAGCGAGCGATGGATGCGCCAGGCAGGAAGCAAGGTTGCGTTCGATCCGCGGCAGATGGTGAATGTATCCATTCTTGCCGTCGCGCTGCTTGAGCCGCGCGAAAATGCCGAGGATCTTGGTGGCTCTCTGGGCTCCCATCACCGCGTAGTCGCGGGCGAAGATGGACATATCGAATTCGGGATCCGCCAGCTTGCGCGCCCGTGCGTAGACGCCGAGGAGGCGCAACTCCAGTGCCTGCTCGACATCGACGCGTGCGTCCTGCGCAAGGCTCGCGACATCATAGGCCGGATGGCCAATCACCGCGTCCTGGAAGTCGATCAGGCCAATCCGCTGGATGCCTGCGCGCTCCGGCAGCCACATGAGATTGGGTGAGTGGTAGTCGCGCAGCACCCAGGTCTTTGGACCCGCCATGGTTTCCGCCAATGCCGCTTTCCAGGCGTTGACGAAGCTCCCGCGCGCCGACGCAGAGAGGCCGCTCTTTCCCCGGAAGGGCAGATACCAGTCAAGCATCAGCTCAACCTCGATCAGCAGGGCGTCGAGATCGTAGGGCGGAATGCGGTGTTCCGTTTCCGGCGAAACCGGCAGCCGATCCGGCAGTTCCTGCGCATGCAGTGCTGCCAGCGCCTCGACGGCGACGGTATAGCGATCCGGCTCCGGCACGCCATCCACGAGCACTGTCGCGTCGCCGAAATCCTCGATCAGGAGAAGCCCCGTCTTTAAATCCTGCGCGAGGATCTCCGGCGTGCTGAAGCCGCGTTCGCGCAAGCCGTCCGCCATGGCGACGAAGGGTTTCACATCTTCGGCAAGCCGGGCAATCGAGCTGTAGGGACGCCCGTAGCGGACCGGCGGACCATCGGGCCGGGGTGGCGAGATCATGAGGATGGCACGATCTGTAACTGCCCTGCCATCACCGCGCGTCAGCCGCTCGTAGGCGCGCGTCGACGCGTCGCCCTGCATGTGGACGCGCTTCGCGTCCTTCCAGCCTGCCTGTGAAAGCAGGTTGTCCACGGCCTTCATGATCGCGACGCGCTGCGCCCAGGCGCCGTATCCGGTGATCACCGCCACCCGGTGCTCCGGCCCTTCCTCGGGTTCGAGGATCATGCCGATGTCGATACGGTCGGCTTGCAATGCATCGCCGGCGCGATCCGCCCATTCGACGAGCACCAGCGCACCCTCGCCCATCTCGCTCCAGCCCAGCTCTTCGAGCTCTGAAGGCTTGTCAATCCGGTAGAGGTCGCAGTGCACAATCGGGAAATCACCGCCTTCATAAACCTGCATCAGGGTGAAGGTCGGGCTTGGGACTTCGAGCGCCGGGTCCGCCTTCAGGGCGCGGATGAGCGCGCGTGCAAATGTCGTCTTGCCCGAACCCAGATCGCCGGTCAGCGTCACGAGATCATTGGGTCCCAGCCGCCCGGCGATTTCGCGCGCGAAACGCTCCGTGCTGCCGAGATCCGGCAGGTCGATCACCCAGGTGGCTTCCCGCGGCGGCGTCATGGCTTCTCTCCGCTGTTGTCAGGCCGCCCGATGGACGTCGCCGGTGCTGTCGGGTTCGTCAAGATTGCGGCCGAGGGGAAATCGGCAGGCGATGGTCGTGCCATGGCCCTCCTCGGATTTCACGCTGACCGTGCCGCCGTGCAGTTCGACAAAGGCTTTCACCATCGAAAGACCAAGGCCGACGCCGCGATGGTTGGAGCCCCCGGGATGGTTCTCGAATCTGTCGAAAACGCGGGGAAGCATGGCCTCCGGGATACCCGGCCCCTCGTCCTTGACCGAGAACACCATATACTCTTCCTTGCGCCGGGCGCGGGCGACCACTGTCTGACCATGGGCCGAAAAGCTGATGCCGTTGGCTACCAGATGAAACAGCACCTGCCTCACGCGTTTGGCGTCCCCCCGGAAGACGCCGAGACTGTCCGGTACATCCTGGACCAGATTGACGCCGCTCTTGCCCAGCCTGTCGGCCAATGCCTTTGCGACCGCTGCGATTTCCTGGTGCGGTGACACCTCGCCAAGGTCCAGCTCCAGCGCGCCGGCATCGATGGATGCAAGATCGAAGATGTCATTCATGAGCGAAAGCAACGTCTCTGCCGATGTCAGCGCGGCGGATGCATATTCACTCTGGCGAGGTGTCAGCGGACCCATAACGGCTTCGTCGGACAGCATTGCGGCGGCCATCGTCACGTTTTGCAGCGGATCGCGCAGCTCGTAGGACACCTTCTTGATGAACTCGTTCTTGACGCGTGACGATGTTTCAAGCGCCTCGTTCCGCTCGCGCAGGAATTGCTCCGCGTTCACGGAGGCTGTCACGTCTGCGAAGGTGATCATCGTCGCGCCATCGGGCAGCGGGATGGTGACACATTCGATCACCGCGCCGTCAGACCGGTTCTCCAGAAGTTTCTGGGGGTAGCGCTGTTCCAGCCGTGTCACCGCGACGCGCAACGCATCCCACACCGTGCCATCAGCATGAAACGGCATCCGCAGGCTGACATCGTCGATATGCGGACGATCCTGCGTTGATTCCGGTGCCAGCCGCCAGATCGCCGAGAAAGCGCCGTTTGCCAGCTTCAGCCGGCCATCGGAGCCGAACACGGCAACGCCTTCGTTCAGGCCTTCCAGCGTTTCGGTCTGGACGCGGGACAGCGCCATGTATTGCGCTTCCAGCGTCAGGCGCTCGGTCATGTCCTCGTAAACATAGTTCACGCCGCCATCCGGTGTCGGGCTGGACACCACGCGCAGGACGCGTCGGTCTGGCAGATGCCAGACATGTTCGGCCGTGTCAGTCTGATGATAGGCGTCGAGAAGATCGGCGCGCCAGCTGCGGAAATCGACCTGTTCGGGCAACTGCCGGCCAGACCGCAGCCGATCCAGGATTTCACCGTCGCTGGGGCGCGATTCAAGGAGTTGCTGATCGAGGCCCCAGAGCTTCTGGTAGGCCGGGTTAAAAAAGCGCAGGCGCTGCTGCCTGTCGAAGGTGGCGATGGCGATGGGAAGCTGTTGCAACGTGCGGATATGGGTGCCCATCTCCGCTTCAAGCTGCACCCGAAGCACTTCCATTTCGGAAACATCGACGGCCGCGCCGCCTGAGCCCATGGGGGTCAATGCCTCGAAGACATCGATGGTGCGGCGTTTGCCGGCAACAATGGCCGGCATGCGCCCGACGAAAGGCCCATCACGGCTTTCGACCGCTATACGCTCGCGCTGCGGCCGATCAATGAGTTCGAGGCCCTTGCTGATTGCCTCGTTGGGATGGCGACAGTCGACCGATCGGGCGAAGGCCTGGTTCACCCATGCCAAGCTGCCATTGGCATAGCGCAGCCAGACCGGATGAGGAATCGCATCAAGGGTGGCGTGCAAGGCCGCCATTTCGCCGGCAAGCTTGCCAAAACTCTCCTGTGCCTTGATCCGCTCCAGCCTGTCGCCGGAAACCTCGCGGATGCGCATCACGGCCTTGCCGGCTACAGCACGCCCGTCGATCTCCAGCCGTTTGCCGTCGAGCCCGTCGA
>JBOFUS010000568.1:0-5381 GCA_051652685.1 Beijerinckiaceae bacterium | reverse complement strand
AGGTGTCTGACGCCGAACTCGCTGTCCGTCGCGCTGCACTGCCCGAGCCCGAACGTCGATACGAGCGCGGTTATGGCTGGATGTTCAGCCAGCACATCAAGCAGGCGCACGACGGCTGCGACTTCGACTTCCTGGAGACTTCTTTCGGTGCGCCGGTGAAGGAGCCGGTGATTTTCTAGAGCGCGACGGTTCTCGACGGAACGACCTCATGCTGAGGTGCGGAGCGAAGCGGAGCCTCGAAGGACACGGCAGTGCCTGTGGTGCTTCGAGGTTCGGCTTCGCCTCTCGCCTCAGCATGAGGGCTTTGGTTCCGTCGAAAATCGTCGTGCGCTAGAGCTCCAGAAAAAGAGCGGGCCGCCGGCGCTATCTCGCCGACGGCCCTCTGCCGAGTGAGTGGGAGGGGTTCACTCAACAGGGCGGAGCTGCACCACGACGCCTTGCTGGGTCGGCACAGTAATGGCGATGAACTTGCCCATGATGCGGAAACGCTTGCCGCCGGGCGCGTTCTGGTCATGGACGCAGGACACGTCGTTCGCCGGAAACTGCGTCTTGTCTCCTGGATAGACGCGCAGGCGGACGTAGTCGTAGTTCTCGAAGAGCTTCAGCGTGAAATAGTGCTGGCCGGTGTAGTTCAGGTCGTAGCTCTTGTCGGTGAGGCAGGGCAGCTCCTCGATGCGTGGAGCGGCGTCGGTGCCGAACTGTACGGTGCGCTTCAGCACCTTGGCGCGGGCACCGTTGGTTGCCCCGGCATCGAGATCGAAGGCCATGTCGAGCGAGAGGCGGCTGAGGTTGCGGATGTCGCGGAACTTCGCGACGAGCTGGGCGTGCACCTTGTCCGCTGCCTGATACTCGACCGGGACGGGAAAGGTGGTCCCGCGCTCGCCACGGTTGGCTTCGGCGGGGGTGGCGATGGCGAGGGTTGCGGCAAGAGCGGCAAGGGTGAGCGTGGTTTTCATGGTCATTCTCCCGAATGTGTTGGCCAGCAGGCTTGATAGGCTGGCGTGGGGATAACGTCCGGGAGGAAGGCTTATTCCTGCATCCCGCTGTTTTTCTTGTGTTTCAGGCGGCGCGGCGGCGCTGGTAGTCCGACACGAGGACAGGACCTGGCCTGCGACGCGGCTGGCTGAGGCGCATGCCAACCTGCATCATGCGGATCGCGTCTTCAGCGGCGCGGCGCAGCAGCTTGTGGGCCTTGCCGATCGCTTCTTCCAGCGAACAGGGACGCTTGAGGATCGAGGCGAAAGCATCGATGCCGTGCTCAAGGTTGAGGTGAACATCCTTGCCGATGGTACCAGCGAGCGCGATCACCGGGATGCCGAGATCCCGCGCGCGTCGGCCAACCTCGGCCGGGATCTTGCCGTACGGCGTCTGCCCGTCGAGCGAGCCTTCCGCCGTGATCACGAGATCGGCCCGCGCCAGCAGATCGCCAAAGGCGAGGTAGCGCATGACGATATCGTAGCGCGGGTGAAGGCGCGCGCCGCAGAAGGCCATCAGTCCGATGCCAAGGCCGCCGGATGCGCCGGACCCTTCCGCCATGCCAAGATCGCGGCCAGTGGTATGCTTGACCTCGGCAGCATAACGAATGAGGCCAGCTTCCAGTTCGACGACCTGTGCGGGCGTCGCGCCCTTCTGGGGAGCGAAGACGCGGGCAACGCCGCGCTCGCCGAGCAGGATGTTGTGCGGGTTCACCGCTGCATCGATCTTCACGCCGGCAAGGCGCGGATCGAGACCGGATATATCGATGCTGACGAGGTTCCTGAGTGCGCCGCCGCCGAAGGGCAGTTCTTCGCCGTTCTTGTCGAGGAAGCGGGCGCCCAGAGCCTGCGCCATGCCGACGCCGCCGTCATTGATGCCGCTGTCGCCGCAGCCGATGAGAATGCGCCTGGCACCAAGGTCAAGCGCGGCCTTGATCTGCTCACCGACGCCGAAGCTGGTGGTCAGCGTCGGATCGCGGCGATCGCGGGGCACAAGGCTGAGGCCAGCGGCGGCCGCCATTTCCAGAACGGCGGTCTTTGGACCTTTGCCGCCCAGCAGGCCGATGAAGGAGCGGATCGGCGCGCCGACCGGGCCGGTGACCGAGATGTGCCGGATCTGGCCGCCGGTGGCGTCAACGAGGGCTTCCGTGAAGCCTTCGCCGCCATCAACCATAGGGGCCTTGAGGATGCGTGCGCCCGGCATGGCGCGGATCACGCCTTCGGCGATGGCTTCCGTCACTTCGGTGACGGAAAGGCTTTCCTTGAAGCCCGAGGGGGCAATGAGGACGGTGAGTGACATGTTGGTTCTCCCGAGATGTCCAGGCGGGCCGGTTGGTCCGTTGGGGGGGAGAACGTCGGTTCGGCGGAAACTATTCCCTTCGTATCCGTATTTTTAACGATACATGGTCGTTGGCCTGCGGCGAAAAACGTCAGTGTCTCTCAATATAGAGATGGAATTTCAACAGGTTGAATGCAGGATCTGCGATCTTCGGATTTGTGTCTCCGCGCGGACCGAGCAGAGCCGGCAAATCAGTTGATCGCCGTCAGTGCCGCCGTATGCCGGGCGATCATCAGCTCCTCGTTCGTCTGGATGACGAAGACGCGGACTCGCGAACGGTCCGAGGAGATGATTTCCGCACCTGCGCGGTTGCGAGTGAGGTCAAGCTCGACACCGAGCCACTCCATCGCCTCCAGCACAGACTCGCGGATCGACGCAGAGTTCTCGCCAATGCCACCGCAGAAGACGATGGCGTCGAGACCCTCCAGCACGGCCGCCATGCCGCCGATCTCGCGGCGCACGCGGAATACGAAGTAGTCGATGGCTTCCTTCGCCTTGGGATCGGTCGATGCCTCCAGATCGCGCATGTCGTTGGAGATGCCGGAAAGCCCCTTGAGGCCGGACTGCTTGTAGAGCAGGTCACTGATCGCCTTGGCGTCCATGCCCTTCTTTTCCATCAGATAGAGCAGCACACCGGGATCGAGATGTCCTGGCCGCGTGCCCATGGGCAAGCCATCAAGCGCCGAGAAACCCATCGTCGAGGCAACGGACAAGCCGGAGCGGATGGCGCACATCGATGCGCCCGAGCCCAGATGGCAGACGATCACACGGCCTGCAGCATGGTAGGGCGCAATCTCGGAGAGCTTGCTGGTCACGTATTCGTAAGAGAGGCCATGGAAGCCGTATCGCCGGACGCCTTCGTCGTAGAGCGCGCGTGGAATGGCGAAGGCTTCGTTCACGAAGGGCTGCGCCCGATGGAACGCCGTGTCGAAGCACGCTACCTGCGGCGCGCCGGGAAAGGCCGCCATTGCGGCGCGGACGCCGGAAAGATTGTGTGGCTGATGGAGGGGGGCCAGCGGATTCAGGTCCGCGAGCTTCTCCAGCGTCTCCGCATTGATCAGCACGGGCCGGTCATGTTCCAGCCCGCCATGGACAACACGATGGCCGACGGCTGTCACCTTTGACGCGGGGAACCGCTCGCCGAGAAAACCCAGGATCGTCTTCAGCCCGCCGGCGTGGTCCGACACAAAGCGTTCGCCCTCCAGCGGATCGGCAAAGATGGTCTGGCCATGGCCATCCTTCACCTTCATTGCCGGGTCAGTGCCCAGTCCCTCGATCTGTCCGATGGCGACGCAGGCGAGATCAGCCGCTGAAAACAGCGCGAACTTCAGCGAAGACGAGCCCGCGTTGATGGTGAGGATGCTGTCCGTCATGGTGGCGGCGCTCACTCGGCCGCGGCCTTGGCAGAAGCAGGGACGTCTGCCAGCGCTGTGCCGGTTGTGCGCCAGTGATCATAGAGCTGCGCCAGCGCGCAGGAGGCAAGCCGCGCACGGTCGTTGTCGGCGCGCGACGTGAGGATCACAGGCGCCTTCGCGCCGACGACGAGGCCGGCAGCCTCGGCACGGGCGACGAAAGTCAGTTCCTTCGCGAGCATGTTGCCAGCTTCAAGGTTCGGCACGATCAGCACATCGGCCTGGCCAGCGACCAGCGAGGTAATGCCCTTGGTGCGGGCGGCTTCCATGTCCATGGCGTTGTCCATGGCGAGTGGCCCGTCCACCAGACCGCCCTTGATCTGACCGCGCTCCGCCATCTTGGAAAGGGCTGCTGCGTCCAGCGTCGAAGGCATGTTGATGTTCACTGTCTCGACCGCCGCCAGGATGCCGACTTTCGGTTTCGCCAGACCGCAGGCAATCGCCAGATCAATGGCGTTCTGGGTGATGTCGACCTTGGTCATGAGATCGGGCGCGATGTTGATCGCGGCATCCGAGATGAAGAGCAGGCTGTCCTGTGTCGGCACATCCATCACGAAGACATGGCTGACACGGCGCGATGTGCGCAGGCCGCCCTCCTTCTTGACGATCTGGGCCAGAAGCTCGTCGGAATGAACATTGCCCTTCATGACCGCGCGCGCTTCCCGCGTGCCTATCATGGCTACGGCGCGGGCGGCTGCATCGGTATGGTCAGCGATATCGATCAGCTCAAAGCCTGAGATATCCGCCTCGGCGGCATCGGCGGCTTTCAGGATCTTCGCCCGGTCGCCGATCAGGATCGGCACGATAAGACCTTCTCTCGCCGAGAGCACAGCGCCGCCAATCGAATTCTTGTCGTCGGGGCAGACGATGGCCGTCCGCATCGGCGGAAGCTGACGGCAGCGCTCGATCAGCGCGCCGAAGTGGTCATGCTCGTCGACCAGCAGCATCGGCAGTTGCCTGTCCTTCAGTACGACGGTGATGAGTGGCGCATCCACGGCTGCCACGCCCCTCAGAATCACATCGCCGCCGACCTTGGCCACGATGGTCTCGAACACGGCGCGTGGCCTGTCCTTCTTCTCCAGGCATTTCACGGTGATCGAGAGCCGGTCGCCCAGCCGCGCACGGCCAAGAAACTCGAAGTTCTGGGAGCGGTAGAGCGTGCCCGCACCCGGCAGCAGGGTGCCCAGCACGGAAGAGACCAGCGCGCCGACCCAGAGCGAAGGTGCGACGGTATCGACCGTTCCGTCGCCGTCGATATCGACGCCGGGCATGTGGATCGGGTTGGTGTTTCCCGAGGCATGCGCAAAGACATAAAGATCGTTCGCGGTGACCGACCGCTCGATCGTCGCCGTCTGGCCGATCTGCAGCTCATCGAAGGTGGTGTTGCGGTGCGACTTGCTCATGGTCGTCCTCTTCGGTCAGGCGGTCGGGCCGTCAAGTGGTCCGGTTCGTCGGGGCTGCTTTCACCTTCGGCTTCCTTGCAGGCTTTGAAACTGTCGGCTTCACGACCTGACCATTTTCCAGCATCGTCTCGAAAGTTCGATAGAGCGCCAGCGCCTCCGGGTTCATCGTCTCCGCCGGCCCTGCGACCCTCATGACGAAATCCAGCGCGCGGCTGCGCTCCTGCTCTGTGTCGAGCAGGCGGGGCAGGCTTGC
>JBOFUS010000567.1:0-1663 GCA_051652685.1 Beijerinckiaceae bacterium | reverse complement strand
CATGGCACAGCAGCAGCCGAGAACCGGAAACCGCCGTACAAAATGGATCGTTGCCGGCATTGTCGTGGCCATCGTCGGCGTGACAGGCATTTCTCTTGGCACCAACCTCGCCCGTGAGCGTCAGAAGGAGGCAGCTGTGCAGGAGCGGCTGGAGCGCGTCGAGATCGTCTCCGGCAACACCGCCCATGTGTTTCAGGTTGAAGTGATGCGCAACGATACGGAACGGGCGCGCGGGCTGATGTTCCGCCAGTTCATGCCGCAAGACCGTGGCATGCTTTTCGACTTCGAGCGCGATACCTCGGTCTCCATGTGGATGCGCAACACCTATATCCCGCTCGACATGCTGTTCATCCGCTCGGACGGCCGGGTGCATCGCGTGCACGAAAAGGCTCAGCCGCTGGACGAAACGGCAATCCCCGCCGGCGCGCCTGTCCGTTATGTGCTGGAGATCAACGGCGGCGTCGCGGCGAAGCTCGGCATCAAGGCGGGTGATCTGGTGAAACACAATCTGATCAAGCCCTGACGCTTGCTCAGGTGAGCGGCAGCATCAACGCCTTGTTGTACCCCTTGCGGGCAGCCAACCGTGCGCACCAGGCGGTCACATTCGGTGTCGGCGCACGTTCGACCGGCATGTTGAGCCAGCGGAACACTGCCGGCAACAGGCCAATATCGCCGATGGTCGGATGGTCACCAACGAGGAAATCGCGGCCGGCAAGCGCCGAGTCAAGGATTGCCATCAGTGGCTCGGTCTTTGCCACGGAAGCCGCAATGGCGGCTCCATCGCGCTTGTCTTCAGGCGTACGGATCAACCCCATGAATGCGGGCGCATAGGCAGCGTAGAAGGCGAAGGCCTGCCAGTCCATCCAGCGGTCGGAGCGCGCGCGGGTTGCGGGGTCTTTTGGCCAGAGTGTCCCCTCGCCATACATTGCCGCGAGATACCGGACGATAGCATTGGATTCCCACAGCACCAGATCGCCATCGACGAGCACCGGAACCAGACTGTTGGGGTTCAGCGCCTGAAACTCGGGCGTTCTGACCTTGCCGAAGACCCCGCCCGCGTCATGGCGTTCGTAGGC
This sequence comes from Beijerinckiaceae bacterium, assembly GCA_051652685.1. GTDB lineage: Bacteria > Pseudomonadota > Alphaproteobacteria > Rhizobiales > Beijerinckiaceae > JADCCX01. The sequence continues at coordinate 587 of JBOFUS010000567.1, read as the reverse complement.
GAGGCCAAGCTCCTCACAGGTGAGCACGACCTTCTGGACATTGATTGAATTGATGCGGCCGTGGATCGTCAGCAAGATAAGGGTCTCCGAATCGTCGCGGCACATTGCCGCTCAGTTTTCACCGTAGCCCATCGGCGCTGGCCGTGGGGATCTTGGCACGGGATCGACATAAGCCGGTCTGGCGAGCTGTCGATAGCGCGGATCAAAAGCAACAGGGATGAAAGCCTCGCAACGCGGACCGGCCGCGAGACCGACAGCCGAGCCAATCAGGCCACCGCCAGGCACCCCTGCGATTCCCAGTCCGAGCCCGGTCATCGTGCCGAGCATCTGGCTGCTGTTGCGGCGCTCCAAGCAGTGTTGATCGACGGCGTATAGATACCCGGGCGGGGGTCCCTGGCTCTGACAGCCGGCCAGCAATGCGGCAAAAGCGAAAATGGCTGGGGGGACTCTCACGGAACGTCCCGTCAGATGGTCTGGTTGTACGCGCCGACGTCCGGGTGCTGGCGCAACACCGCATCAACCGACTTGAACATCTCACGCATGCGGGCCTCCGACACGGGGCTTTCGACCACCACGACAAGCTCCGG
>JBOFUS010000566.1:0-2033 GCA_051652685.1 Beijerinckiaceae bacterium | reverse complement strand
TCGAGGCCGCCGCTGCCAAGGAGACCGTCCAGGTGACGGGTGCCGGCCCCGGTTTGCTTGCCCGCTGGGAGGAGCGCACGGAGGCTGGCGCTCTTGCCGGCCACAGCGCACGCGGCCTCGCCCATCTTGCAGCCCATGGTGGTGCAACCGTGGCGCAACTCGTTGCCATCGCAACCGTCAGTGCTGGTGCCTACGCCGTGGCTTCTTCGGACATGACGCTCGGCGCGCTGTCTGCCTGCATGATGCTCGCAAGCCGGGCTATCATGCCGGTGGCAGCCTTGATGGCGCAGGGCTTTCGTCTGGCCCAGACGGCGCGCCACTCCGGCGCACTCGCTGATCTCCTCGCGCGCGCGCCGGAGCGCGGCGGCGACCGCGAGCGGCCGGTCGGCGGTGTGCGTGCTGCCTTTGCGCTGACAGGGGTCAGCTTTCGCCATGGTACAGAGGGCCGGCTGGTGATCGACGGCGTCACGCTGAAGATCGCGCCCGGCGAACGCGTGGCGCTGGTTGGCAAGTCCGGCTGCGGCAAGAGCACGCTGCTGAAACTGCTGGCACGCCTGCATGATGCGACGGCGGGCAGCATCCATGTGGATGGCCGTCACATTGGACAGATCGATCCGCTCACACTCCGCCGCGATGTGGCACTGATGCCGCAGGAACCGGTGTTGTTCGATGCGACGCTTGCCGTCAACATGACGGCCGGCCTGCCGCAGGTGGAGCCGGAGTGGTTCCAGCGTGCAGCCGAGATCGCGGGTGTTTCGGAATTTGCCAGCGCCCACCCGGCGGGCTTCAGTTTGCCGGCAGGTGTAGGCGGCTCGGCGCTTTCGGGCGGAGAACGCCAGGCCACCGCACTCGCCCGTGCGCTGATGGGCAAACCCGCGCTGTTGCTGCTCGACGAACCGACATCGGCCATGGACAACGAACGCGAGGCGCGCTTCGTCCAGATGCTCAAGCGCGAAATTACGGAGGGCGCATTGAGCCAAACAGGCCTTGTCGTCGCCACACACCGCCTGCCGATCCTGCAGCTTGCCGATCGTATCGTGTGGCTTGATCGCGGAAAAGTGGTAGCTGATGGACCTCGGGATGAGGTCTTCAGAAAGGTTGGCGTTGCGGCATAAACAGCTGGGGCCTCTTGGACCTTTTCCAACGAAACCTCGATCATCACCCGGCCCCGACAGACGTTTTGCCCGCCTTGACCCATCCGCGATGGCCAATGCCACCAAACTACCCTAAGACGCACGCCTTGCTGCCCAACACCAAGGCTCACCTCCTGTGACATCCCTGCCTATCCCCGCGCCTCTGGCGAACGCCCTTGAGGCCCGAAGCTATACCGAACTGACCGCTGTCCAGACCGCCGTACTGGCAACCGAGGCGGCGGGTCGCGATCTCCTGGTTTCGGCACAGACCGGATCAGGCAAGACCGTGGCGTTCGGCCTCAGCATCGGCCCGACCTTGCTGGGCGAAGCCTCCCGCATGGAGCCTGCTGCCGATCCTCTCGCCCTTGTTGTGGCCCCCACGCGCGAGCTGGCCATGCAGGTGCAGCGCGAGCTGGAGTGGCTTTATGCCGAGGCCGGCGCGCGGGTTGTCGCCTGCGTTGGCGGCATGGACCCGCGCCGCGAGCGTCGGCTTCTGGAAGGCGGGGCGCATATCGTGGTGGGCACGCCCGGCCGCCTGCGCGATCATATCGAACGCAAGGCGTTGATTCTGGGCGATATTCGCGCCGTCGTGCTGGACGAGGCCGACGAGATGCTCGACCTCGGTTTCCGCGACGACATCGAGTTCATTCTGGAGACAACGCCCGAAACCCGCCGCACCCTGCTGTTCTCTGCCACCCTGCCGCGCGCCATCGTGGCGCTGGCCGGCAAGTTCCAGCGCGACGCCTTCCGCATCGCGGCGGCGGCGGGCGAGAAGGGCCATGTCGATATCGAGTATCGCGCGCTCCGCGTCGCCCACAAGGAGGCGGAACTCGCGATCGTCAACGTGCTCCGGCATATTGATTCGCCGGCCAGCATCATCTTCTGCAACACGCGCGACTC
>JBOFUS010000565.1:0-1849 GCA_051652685.1 Beijerinckiaceae bacterium | reverse complement strand
TGGCTTACATCGGCGCGCTCGCCCGCATGCCCATCGCCGATGTGACCGCGATCTTCATGATCTCGCCGATCCTGATCACGGTTGCCGGTGCGCTGTTTCTGGGCGAGGACGTGCGTTGGCGACGCTGGACGGCGGCACTCGTCGGTTTTGCGGGCATGCTGATCGTGGTCAATCCCGGTGCGGGCGACCTCAACATCGGCGTGGCGCTCGTGCTCGTTTCGACCGTGGGGGCTGTGATCCGCGATCTGATCACCCGCCGGCTTCCGCCCGAGATTCCATCTGGCGGTGTCACGTTCGGCACGATTGTGGTCACGATGCTTATGGCAGGTGCCGGAGCCGCAATCCGTCCCTGGGTTCCGGTCGAGCCGACCATGCTTCCGCTTATCCTGCTGGCGGCCGTCACTGTCGCGGCGGGCAATTTCATGATCATCCTGGCCTTCCGGATGGGTGAGGTCTCTCTGGTTTCGCCCTTTCGCTACACGCTCATTGTCTGGAGCGTGCTTGCAGGCGCGCTGGTCTTCGGCGAATGGCCGAGACCGGCCGCATGGATCGGCATCGCATTGATCGTGGGAAGCGGGCTCTATACGCTCAGGCGCGAGCAGTTGAGACGGCGTGAGGAAAACCGGACGCCGACGAAGCATTCGACACTGAAATGACTTCCATCGCCACCGTGGATAGTCTAGCCGTGAGGCACTGCTTTCCGTCGAAACTGCGGCGTTAAAACGACACTGCTCGACACGGTGCGAGCGGCGGGGTAGCAGCCGAAAGATTCCAGTCTGGGCTTTTCACGGCGCGGATGAAAACAATCAGCGTGATGCCGCTGAGCCTTGGGGAGGCGCGATTGGACAAGTTATGGATCGCGGTCGGCGTGATCGGGAGCATGGTCGTCCTGCTCACGTTCGTTTTCCAGTTCTGCCGGCAGCTGCTGCCGGTCGCCCGGGCAATCGATGAGCTGAATGCGGCTTTTGGCAAGATTGCCAACTGGCTCATCCTGATCGCGGTGCTTGTTTCTGCCGGAAACGCCTTCTTCCGCTATGCGCTCGCTCCTGTCCGGGTGGCGCTTGCAAGCGAAAGCTGGTCGTTTGCCCATCCGGCGCTGCGTTTGCTGATCCCGGTGATGGAGGCTTATGGCCGCCATGCCAACGGGTTCCTTGAAGCGCAGTGGTATATGTTCGGCGGCATGGTGCTGCTCGGCGCCGCCTACACGCTCAGGGTCAATGAGCATGTTCGCGTCGACCTTATCTACGGCATGGTCACGGACAAGACGCGCCACTGGATCGATTTTCTCGGCGGGGTGATCTTCCTCATGCCGATGTGCGTGATCCTGATGTACTTCACCTGGCCATGGTTCGTTGAATCCTGGAAAGTCGGCGAGGGCTCCACCAACGCGGGCGGCCTGCTGCGCTGGCCCGTCAAGCTGCTGCTTCCTGTTGGTTTCGGCCTTGTTGCTGCGCAGGGTTTCTCTGAAATCATCAAGCGCGCTGCTGCCATTCGCGGCTTCCACCAGCACGCATACGCCTACGAAAAGCCGCTGCAATGATTGATCTCGTCAAGAATAACCTCGGCCCCATGATGTTCGGGGGCCTCGTCGTCTTCTTGCTGATCGGTTATCCGGCGGCGTTCTCCCTGGCTGCCGTTGGCTTGTTCTTTGGCTTCATCGCCATCGAACTTGGCGTTATCAGCCCGAACTTCCTCGGAAACCTGTCGTTTCAGCTGTTCTCGATCATCTCGAACGACCTGTTGCTGGCGATCCCCTTCTTCACTTTCATGGGGGCGATCCTCGAACGTTGCGGCCTTGCCGAGGATCTGCTTGATTCCATTGGCCAGCTCTTCGGTCCGATCCGTGGTG
>JBOFUS010000564.1:0-1997 GCA_051652685.1 Beijerinckiaceae bacterium | reverse complement strand
AGACCGGCGAGGTGACCGTGCTCAGGATGGCGTCCGCCTATGAGCTTGGCCGCGCGCTCAACCCCAAGATGGTCGAGCAGCAGCTTGTCGGCGGCGCCTGGATGGGCATCAGCCACGCGCTCTACGAAACGCCGGAGCCCTACTACCCCAACCCCGACCACGGCCCGCGTGATTTCAACGAATACCTGATGCCGGGACCGGGCGATGTCGCGCCCTACGATATCACCATCTTGGAGCGCCCTGCTCCCGATGGCCCCTTCGGCGGCAAGGGTCCGGGCGAGATGTGCGCAAACCCTGTGCTGCCGGCGGTGGCCAATGCAGTCTACAACGCCGTTGGCGTGCGCGTGAACGATCTGCCGATTACGCCCGAAAAGGTGCTGCGCGGAATCAAGGCGAATGGTGGCGCAAAGCCGCAACCCCGACGGGGCGGCCCATGACCCTTCGCACCACCGTTGCCGGTATCTCCAGCCCTGAAGCGCTTGCCGAAGCCCTGAAATCCGCGCTCTATCTCGCGGACGATGGCGTGGCGACCGCAGGCTATCTGGCGCTGGCGCTCGGCAAACCGCTGCTGCTGGAGGGCGCGCCAGGTGTGGGCAAGACAGAGGCTGCCAAAGCGCTGGCCGGCATCCTTGGCCGCCAGCTGATCCGCCTGCAGTGTTTCGAAGGCATCGACGCTTCCGGCGCGCTCTACGAGTGGAACTATCCCCGACAGATGCTGGCCATCCGTCAGGCGAAGGAGGGCGAGAACGTCGATATCTACCGCGATGATTTCCTGATCGAGCGGCCGATGCTGACTGCGTTGCGCCGGCCTGAGTCCACGGTGCTTCTGATCGACGAAATCGACCGTTCGGACCATGAGTTCGAGGCGTTCCTGCTGGAATTCCTGTCGGATTTCTCGATATCGATCCCCGAGCGCGGAACGCTTCGCGCCGCTGACCGGCCGGTGGTGATCCTGACGTCGAACCGCACCCGCGACCTGCACGAGGCGCTCAGGCGCCGCTGCGTCTATCACTACATCGCCTATCCCGATCCGGCACGGGAAGCCGCGATCATCATGCTCAGGTCTTCTGCCGTGGCCGAGGCGACAGCGCGCGCCGTGGTGCATGCGGTCGGTATGCTGCGACAGGAGCCATTGACCAAGCCACCGGGCGTGGCGGAAGCCGTTGACTGGGCGGAAGCGGCAACGGCGCTTCACATGACAGGCGCGCCGTGGCCGGAGGCCTTCCGCCGCTCCATCGGCGTGGCGCTCAAGGATGAGGAAGACCACGCCTTCATGCGCCCGCGCATGGAGGCGTTCATCAGGGCGGTGGCGGCATGACCACTACCCTCCCTCTCGCCACCCGCCCCTTCGTCGCCTTCCCGGCGCTGCTCAGGGAGCACGGCTTCGCAGTCGCACCCGAACAGACTGTGATGTTCCTGGGTGCTGTGGCGCTGCTCGGCCCCCGCAGCATGGAGCATGTGCGCCGCGCCGCCGCCGCCACGCTGGCACCGCCGCCGGACCGTCGGGAGACATTCGATGCGCTCTTCGACTTCCACTTTCTGGGCGGCATGGCCGAGCCTGGTGATGACCAGGACTTTCAGCCCGACGAGGACATGAAGGTTCAGGAAGAGGCGGGCCAGCAGGAGATCACACTCGGAGAGGAAATCAACGAAACGGGCCGCGAGGCGACGGGCGCGGAGGCGCTCGCCATCCGCCAACTGAAGCCATTGGACGAGAGCGAAACACTGCGCCGTTTCGCCCGTGAACTGCCAACCACCCTCCCCCGCCGTCGCGGCTATCGCCGCCGCCAGGCGCGGCGCGGACCCGGCGTCGATCTCGCCCGCAGCCTCAAGGCCGCTATCCGCACCGATGGCGACGTGATGGCGCTGAAGCGCTGGAAGCGCAGCGAACGCCCGCGGCCGATCCTGCTGCTCATCGATGTCTCGGGTTCCATGAAGCAGCGTACGGATGCGAATCTGGCGCTCGCCCATGCGCTGGTCCACGCCGCGCCGCGCGT
>JBOFUS010000563.1:0-1759 GCA_051652685.1 Beijerinckiaceae bacterium | reverse complement strand
GGAGATACGTTCAACCCGTTGATTTCGCTCAAGGCCATGAGCTACCATGAAGACGAAACACTTGCCGATCTACCGGACAGCCTGCGACGCGATCTGATCGCGGTTGTGCGAAAGGTGAACCTTGATGCGCTCCCTGTACTGACGCCCATAAGGCCGAGAGGTGCCAGATGAAGCCGCTGCCTCTCTCTCTTGACCTCCTCGCCCTTGCCCCGCGCATCGTCTGGTTTGAGCCCCCAGAACAAGCGCTCGCCAATCCTGCGCGGTTTCTGGCCTACCTCATGACCTATGGCACGATGGAAGATATCGCCATCGTCCGCCGGCATGTTGAACCCGAGGACTTTACGCTGGCTCTCGACATCGCGCCCCCCGGCATCATGGATGCGCGCTCCTGGGCCTACTGGAATGTCATGGCCGGTCGATATCCCCCGCCACCGATGCCTCGGCGCGTGTTTCCCGGCTAGGCACTCCACTTCTCCTCTTGCGGGAGAAGGTGGCCGCCGGAGGCGGTCGGATGAGGGGTATCGTGCAGCGATCCAGCGACGCCGGACCTTCTTTGCGTTTTCGAGCGCTTTCGCGCGACCCCTCATCCGTCAGGCTTCGCCTGCCACCTTCTCCCGCAAGGGGAGAAGGAAAGCCCCCAAACACCCCATCCCCAAAAGAAAACACGTGAATGTGTTTGCACTTAACCCGCTGGTAACCACGCACTGGGCAAATTCTGCCGGGTGAGTGCCGGAGTAGTCCGTTGGCTCGCGAATCGTTGCGTGGTGGCAAGGGGCTGATTCTCGCGTGAACAATGTTTTTGAATTCCTGCGGCGGCTTGGCCCCCAGAAGATGATCGCCATGGGTGCGGTCGCCATGGCGTTGATGGCGTTCTTCGCCTTCATCATCATGCGCGTCACGGCACCCGCCATGACCACACTGTTCACCGATCTGAGCCTTCAGGATTCAACCAACATCGTGCGCGAGCTTGAGCAGCGCGCCATCAAGTACGAGATGCGCGGCGATGGTGGTGTCATCATGGTCCCGAAGGATCAGGTGCTGCGCCTGCGCATGGATCTCGCCAGCAAGGGCATGCCGCAGGGCGGCGGCATCGGCTACGAGATCTTCGACAAGGGCGACTCGATGACCGCCACGAGCTTTGTCCAGAACATCAACCAGTTGCGGGCGCTGGAGGGCGAGCTTGCCCGCACCATCCGCGCGCTGGACAGGGTGCAGAATGCGCGGGTTCACCTGGCACTGCCGGAGCGCCAGCTGTTTCAGCGCGAGAAGAAAGAGGCGCGTGCCTCCATCGTGCTGAAGGTGCGCGGCGAACTGGACGCCGGCCAGGTGCGCGCCATTCGCCATCTCACGGCGTCGGCTGTGGAAGGTCTGAAGCCGGAGCGCGTGTCCATCGTCGATGAGGCGGGACGCCTGCTGGCCGATGGGGCGGCGGAAACGAACGACGTCGCCGCGCTTGCCTCCGAAAAGCAGACCAGCTTCGAGCGCCGCGTGCGCCAGCAGGTCGAGGATATCGTCGCCTCCGTGGTTGGCCGTGGCCGCGCCCGTGTGCAGGTGGCGGCGGAGATGGACTTCAACCGTGTGCAGCAGACGCAGGAAAGCTTTGATCCCGAAAGCCGCGTCGTCCGCTCCACCCAGACGCGCAACGAGAACAATCTCTCGAATGACGCCAAGGAAGGCCAGGTTTCCGTCGCCAACGAGCTGCCCGGTGCCGGCGCGAACAACGCAAACGGTAACGCCCGCGAGGCCTCGCAGAAGAACG
>JBOFUS010000562.1:0-3360 GCA_051652685.1 Beijerinckiaceae bacterium | reverse complement strand
CCCTGCGAACAGCGTAATCGTCAGCCAGAGTGCCCGGGTCTGCACGGCGGCAGCGGCGCTTGAGAAGAAAGCAATCCAGTAGAGGCCGTATGCGACCGTGACCAGGAGCAGCGGAAGGCAGACCACCACAGCGCGCCAGCGACCCGCGCCGGCTGCCATCAACCTCGATGCGAGCGCGCGCCAGCCTACCAGAACAGACGCCGACAGGACGCCGCTGGTCAGCAGGATATGCGTCAGATCGTTCAATCCCGCAGCAATTCGTTGATGGCGGTCTTGGCGCGGGTTTGAGCATCCACAGTCTTCACGATCACGGCGCAATAGAGCGATGGACCCGGCGATCCATCCGGCAGTGGCTTGCCGGGCAGCGCGCCCGGCACCACAACGGAATAGGGCGGCACGTAGCCAATGTGTGTCTGGCCCGTGGCGCGGTCGATGATCTTGGTGGAGGCCGAGATGAAAACGCCCATGGAGAGCACGGCACCCTGTCCGACGATGACGCCTTCCACCACCTCGGAGCGCGCGCCCACGAAGCAATCATCCTCAATGATGACGGGGTTGGCCTGCAGTGGCTCCAGCACGCCGCCGATGCCGACGCCGCCGGACAGATGCACGTTCTTGCCGATCTGCGCGCAGGAGCCGACCGTCACCCAGGTATCGACCATGCTGTTCTCGTCCACGTAAGCGCCAACGTTCACAAAGGATGGCATGAGCACGACGCTTTTCGCGATGAACGCCGAGCGGCGGATCACGCAGTTCGGCACCGCGCGGAACCCGGCAGCCGAAAACTCCGCCGCCGTCCAGCCATCGAACTTGGAGGGAACCTTGTCCCACCACGACGAGCCGGCGGGGCCGCCTGAGATCATCGCCATGTCATTCAGGCGGAAGGACAGGAGCACGGCCTTCTTCAGCCATTGATGCACAGCCCAGCTTTCCTTGCCGGTCTTGCCCGGAACCTTCTCGGCCACGCGCAGCCGGCCGGCGTCCAGCGCAGCGAGAGCTTCGTTCACGGCGTCGCGCGCCTCGCCCTTCGTCTGGGCGCTGATTTCGGCACGGCTTTCCCATGCGGCGTCGATAGCGGCGGCGAGCGAGGCAGTGGTCATCGGAGAGCTTTCCTGAGCGCGGTTCGGTCCGGGCAGTTAGCGCCGACGGCGACCGAGTTCAACCGTGCGTTCAACCGGCGCTATTCGTAGTGGAAGCGGCAGGCCGCGATTTCGATGAGTTGCGCGTCACCCGTGCCCACGATCCGATAGACGAGGCGATGCTCCTGCGTGATGCGCCGCGACCACCAGCCCTTGAGATTCCGGCGCAAGGGCTCAGGCTTTCCGACGCCTGAGAAGGGTGAGCGCGCGGCACTTTGGATAAGCGCGCTGATTTTCAAGGCAATCTTTATATCTTCTGTTTGCCAGTCGACAAACTGCTCAAAGGCTTCAGAGGAAAAAACAATGCGCATCAGCCGATGGGCTGCATGGTCTCGGGATCAACTTCAATCCGATTGCCTTCATCCAATTGCTTGATTGACCGCCGCAGCATCGCGGCATTGGCGGGGTTGCCCAGAAGATAGAGGGTTTCTTCCATACCCTCCCAATCTTTCAGCGGCAGCACCACCACGGCCTCGTGGTTCTGTCGTGTCACGATGAGGTGCGTCCGGTCCTCCTCGAGCCTGTCGAGGTGTTTCGCGATGTTGGCGCGGAAGTCGGTGAGATTGACGGCACCCATCGGTCGATCCTCTCTCTGTACGCAATTCTGTACAGAAATATGCGCCCCCGTGCAAGCCTTCAATAGATCGGGAAGCGCCCTGTCAATGCATGGACCTTGGCCTTGATGGCCTCTTCCACCGCGCCGTTTCCGGCCTCGCCATTGGCCGCCAGGCCATCAAGCACTTCGGTGATCAACTCACCCACGCGCTTGAACTCCGCTACACCGAAGCCGCGCGAGGTCGCCGCCGGCGAGCCCAGCCGGATGCCCGAAGTGATCGTCGGCTTTTCGGTGTCGAAGGGCACGCCGTTCTTGTTGCAGGTGATGTGGGCGCGGCCGAGCGCAACCTCCGCCGCCTTGCCGTTCAGGCCTTTGGGGCGAAGGTCGACCAGCATCAGGTGGTTATCAGTGCCGCCGGCGACGATGGTAAAGCCGGCCGCCTTGAGTGTTTCTGCCAGCGCCTTGGCGTTGGCGACCACATTGTGGGCATACACCTTGAACTCGGGCGTCAGCGCTTCGCCGAAAGCCACGGCCTTGGCGGCGATGACATGCATCAAAGGTCCGCCCTGAAGTCCGGGGAAGATGGCCGAGTTGAACTTCTTCACCAGCGCCTCATCGTTGGTGAGGATCATACCGCCGCGCGGGCCGCGCAGCGTCTTGTGCGTCGTGGTGGTAGCGACGTGTGCGTGGGGAAACGGCGAAGGATGCGCACCACCCGCCACAAGTCCGGCAAAATGCGCCATGTCGACCATGAAATACGCACCCACCTCATCAGCGATGGTGCGAAAACCGGCAAAGTCCCAGATGCGTGAATAGGCCGAGCCGCCGGCGATGATGATCTTCGGCTTCGCTTCCAGCGCGATCCGGCGTACCTCGGCCATGTCAATGATCTGGTCGTCCTGACGCACAGTGTAATGCACCGGCCTGAACCACTTGCCGCTCATGTTGGGCGCGGCGCCGTGTGTCAGGTGTCCACCGGCCGCGAGATCGAGCCCCATGAACGTGTCACCTGGCTGCATCAGCGCCATGAACACCGCCTGGTTGGCCTGGCTGCCGGAGTTCGGCTGCACATTGGCAAAGCCGCAATCGAACAGCCTGCAGGCACGTTCGATGGCGAGCTTTTCGGCGATATCGACGAACTGGCAACCGCCGTAGTAGCGCCGGCCCGGATAGCCTTCCGCGTATTTGTTGGTCATCACCGAGCCCTGCGCCTCAAGCACGGCGCGTGACACGATGTTCTCGGAGGCAATGAGCTCGATCTCGTCGCGCTGGCGACCAAGTTCAAGGGCTACCGACGCCGCGATCTCCGGATCGGCGGCGGCAAGCGAGGCAGAGAAGAAGCTGTTGGAGCGGCTGGCGGCGGCGGTGGACATGGGCTGACTCCGGGGCACGTCGTGAATCGTCTGGGCGTCGCCTAACATGGAGCTGTCAGGCCCGCTACCGTGCGAACGCCGCAAAAGGCAGCCTTCGCAAATTAATATAACGATATCCTTATATCGTTATCAAGCGCTCTTCTTTCCTGCGGCGCTATGCCAGAGTGATAGCCGAGATGAGGCGGCCATAGTCCGCCTCCCTGCGGTGCGTGGCGCGGCGATAGCTGTAGAAGCGGGCCTCATCGGCATAGGTACAGAGCGAAGTGTCATCCACCATGCCGACGCCGGCGTT
>JBOFUS010000561.1:0-2056 GCA_051652685.1 Beijerinckiaceae bacterium | reverse complement strand
GGTTACCGTTCGAGCATCCGTCATTCGCTTGAAGGCACGCTGACAGGCCTCGGACCGACTGGCGCGAGCGAGCAGTTGATCAAGTCGAACATCAACTTGCCCGAGATCATCACCCTCGGCCTGAAGCAGGATCTGAACGAGCAGTGGACCGTGACCGGAACGGCCCAGTTCACCAATTGGAGCCGCGCCAAGTCGCCTCCCATCACGAACCGCGTTTCTGGTACGCCAATCACCAGCCTCGGGTTGCAGTATCGGGACGAGTGGTTCCTTTCTGTCGGTGCCGAGTACCGCCCGACGCAGAATCTCAAGCTGCGCGCCGGTGTCGGCTACGAAATCTCGCCGATCACCGACGAGACCCGTGGCGTTCGCGTGCTTGATAGCAATCGTCTCTGGCTCTCTGCCGGTGTTGGCTACAAGTTCAACGACCAGCTCGAGTTCGATGTCGGCTACAGCCACCTCATTCTCGAAAAGGGCAAGGTCAACATCGTCGGGCTCGGAAACCCGCTCAACCCGGTTGGCAATCCGTCCTTCACGGCGTTCAACTACACGGGCGAGTCGAAGGGTTCAGCCAACATTCTGGCAGTCTCGGTCAAGTACCGTTGGGACAAGCCTGAAGCCCCGGTCGAGCGTCGCCCGGTTGTCAAGAAGTTCTGATCAGCGTCGTTTCTCCCGACGTTGACAGGGGCCGGGCGCAAGCCCGGCCCTTTTCTTTTCGCGCTGCCAGCGTGGTACGGCTTGAAGCAAGCGGGTGCCGGTATCATGCCGCCCGTCTGATTTCGCTCTTCGGGGAGAGACCAACCCTCCGCGCGAAGGCAGAAAGCGCATGGGGGTCCATGGAAGCACGAAAGAGCTCCGTGTCAGGAAAGGATGCCCTGAATGTCGCAGAGGACATACGCGCGTCCTTGTAGGCGCTGACCGCACCGCCTGCTTCCAGCACCAGCGCGTCAAGTCTGTCGAGAAGGCTGTCGGTTTCCGTTCCCCCTGCGGGGAAATCCAGCGTCAATGTGGCACCCGGTCTTGGAAACGACATCAAGCCAGGCGAAGCGCGGTCGCCGAAGAGCTTCAGCACCGTCAGGAACGAACCTTGTCCAGCCGCCTGTGTTGCCTCGAGCATGCGGGCAATTGTCGACTCCGCACAGCTTGCAGGTATGACACACTGGTGTTGACGCAGCCCGCGCGGGCCATAGAGCCGATTCCACTGGCCAACGGCGTCCAGTGGAAAGAAGAACGCACCGGCGCTAACCCGCTTGAGCGGCGGTCCCGCCAACGCTCGCCAGCGATAGGCAGCGTTGAACGCTCGAAGCGACGGCCGGTTGATGAGGCTGAACGGCGGCGTGACAGGAACTGTTATGCGTGGTCTCTCGCGAAGCGAAACAGATGGACCATCCTCCGCGTGGTCGCCTGCGAGAAATACGCCTTGCCCAAGCTTTGCCCCACGCGCCAGGCTGTCGATCCAGGCAACCGTATAAGCCTCGCTTGAATCCTCCGCCCGACGGAAGAAGTCGCTCAGGTCTGCAATTGGCGTCGCCTTTTGCACGATATCGGTCGATGCAACGCGGATCAGTTGCAGTTCGATAGTCGTCACAAGGCCTGTCAGCCCCATGCCTCCGATTGTTGCCAGAAAGAGAGGAAGGTGCGCTTGTGGCGAGCATTCAATGCGCGTGCCATCCGAGCGCCAAAGCCCGAAGCTGCGGACATGTGCGCCAAAAGTGCCGACACCATGGTGGTTTTTCCCGTGGATATCGTTGGCCAGAGCGCCGCCCAGGGTCACGTGTTGTGTGCCGGGAACGACGGCGGGAAACCATCCATGCGGTGCAACATGCCGGATCAACGCACCGATGGTCATGCCGGCCTCGGCGCGGATGACGCCATTTGCGGTATCGAAGGAAACGACGCGATCCAGCGATCGCATGTCGATCAAGCCGCCGCCATCTGGCGAACAGCTGTCGCCATAGCTTCGCCCCGCACCGCGCGCCAGCCAGTTGCCCTCCGGCAGCACGATCTCGTCCTGGGATCGCGGACGAAAGACACCGTCAATGACAGGAGCGACACCGCC
>JBOFUS010000560.1:0-6630 GCA_051652685.1 Beijerinckiaceae bacterium | reverse complement strand
ACCATCCAGTAGAACGGGAAGAGCAGCACCAGCAGGATGAGCAGCAGCGGCACATAGACCGTTACCACGCGCCGGGGCAGCGTGTTGAGGTAGCTCATGCCCTCGGAGCTGTCCTGCATGGGCTTGTTTGCAGGCAGTGTGGCGTCGGTCATGGGTGGGCTCCTGCTGGCCTGACGGAAGGCAAGCCCGCGCGTCGTCTTTGCGAGCGAAGCGAAGCAATCAAGGCGACGCTTCCGAGTGATTGACGCCGGTTGTGATGGTTCTGCGCCGTTGACTGGATTGCTTCGTCGCTGCGCTCCTCGCAATGACGCTGGGCGGTTGCAGATCGCTTACGCATCGGACCCTCCCTGTTGCCATTTCTTCGATTGCAGGCCGAACCAGCTGATCATAATGGCCGCCAGCAGGAACGGGATCATCGCAGTGGAAATGGCCGCACCCTCGCCGATCTTGCCGCCGAGAATCGCCGTGTTGTAGCTCATCGTCGCCATCAACTCGGTGGAGCCCGCCGGCCCGCCGTTGGTCAGCACCTTGATCAGCTGGAAATCCGTGAAGGTGAAGAGCACCGAGAAGGTCATCACCACGGCGATGATCGGTGTCAGCAGCGGATAGGTGATGAAGCGAAAACGCTGCCAGCCGGAAGCGCCGTCCAGCGTCGCGGCCTCATAAAGCGAGGGCGACACGGTCTGGAGGCCTGCCAGCAGTGTGATGGCGATAAACGGCACACCGCGCCAGACATTGGCGAAGATCACACTCCAACGCGCATTCCAGGCGTCGCCGAGAAAGTCGATGTTGCCGGTGATCAGGCCCCATTGGCGGAGCTGCCAGGAGACAATGGAGAACTGCGGATCGAAGATCCACCAGAAGGCAATGGCCGAAAGCACTGTCGGCACGATGAAGGGAATGAGCACAATGGCACGGATGATGGCGCGGAAGGGCAGGTTGTTGTTCAGCAGGATCGCGAGATAGAGCCCGATGGCGAATTTCAGCACGCTGGCGACGGCCGTGTAGAACAGAGTGTTGAACACCGCCGCCTGGAACTTGCGGTCGCCCAGCACCCATTCGTAGTTCTCGAGCCCCACGAAGACGCCCGGCCGGCCGATGCGCGTGTCGGTGAAGCTCAGCCAGACGCCGAGCCCCAGCGGGTAGGCCAGGAACAGGATCAGGAACGCCATCGCCGGCAGCATGAACCAGAAGCCCAACCAGTTGCGGTTGACCGTCAGGCGCTGCCAGGCGCTGGGTTCGCGATAGGGTGTGCGAAGAGGGATGGCTGTCATTTTGATGTGCTCCCCTTCTCCCCTTGCGGGAGAAGGTGGCCCTTGCGTCAGCAAGGGTCGGATGAGGGGTATGGCGTATGCCATCCCCCGGTTCAGCTTGCAGAACGGTTGTGGGATCGCTTCGCGAGACCCCTCATCCGTCAGGCTCCGCCTGCCACCTTCTCCCGCAAGGGGAGAAGGGGCGCTTGCGCGTTCAACCTCAGCGATAGATCCGCTGCAGCTGACGCTCGGCGATGCGGATGGCACCTCGCGCATCCTCGCGCCCGGTGCAGACCGTCGCGAACATGTCGAGGACCACGAAGTCAGCCAGCGCGCCGGCGGCGCGTTCACCGACGGAACCCAGACCTCCTGCTGTCAGCGTATCCCAGGCGGCTGTCTTCGCCACTGCGAGCTTGGGGTCCGACGTCCAGACCGGGTTGGCGTCATACGCCTTCAGCGGATGCGAGATGTAGGCGACGGCGGAGCCCAGCCACTTGTTGTAATTCTCGGCCTCCATCATGAACGCCATCAGCGCTTTGCAGGCCATGGGGAACTTCGTGTAGGTCATGGCGAGCAGCGGATAGGCGATGTGGAACTCGGTTGGCTTGCCACCGGGGCCTACTGGCCAGACCGAGTGGTTCATATCGTCCATGACTTCCTTCATCTTCGGATCAGCCGCCTGTCCCGACTTGGCGGCGGCGTAGATCGAGACGCCGTTGTTGGTCAGCGACACCTCGCCGGTGAGGAAGGCCTTGTTGTTGAAGGCGTCGTTCCACGAGGCCGTGCCCGGCACGAAATGCTGGTACATCTCCTTGGCGTAGTCGAGCGCCTTGGCCGTTTCGGCCGAGTTGATGATCACCTTGTCGTCCTTGTCGACGGTGTTGCCGCCGTTGGCCCAGAGCGCCCAGTGGACCCAGGCGTTGCCATCACCCGACGCACGGCCGAGCGCGAAGCCGCCGCCGACGGACTTGGCCTTCAGCGCCTTCATCAGCTCCATGAAGCCCGGCAGATCCTTCGGCACGGACTTGAAGCCGGCCTTTTCGATCATGCTCTGGCGGAAGTTGATCACGTTGGCGTTGTAGCCGACGGGAATGGCGATCCACTTGCCGCCGCTCTTGCCGTAGGTCTCGGCGGTGGGTGCCCAGCCGCCGTATTTGCCGCCGAGGTAAGCCGCGACATCGCTGACATCCATGCACTTCTGCGGAAAGAGATGCGGCAGTGAGTAGAGGCCCCAGAACAGGTCCGGGCCCTGGTTGGTGTTCGCGGCGACGGAAGCCTTGGGCTGCACGTCGTCCAGCGACTCATGAATCACGTTGACCTTGACGCCGGTCGCCTTGGAGAAAGCGTCGATCAGCGCCATGAAGCCATCTTCCTCGGACTGGATGAAGCGCTTCCAGCGCAGCAGCTGCAGCGTTGCGCCGGCTTCCGGCTTCCAGCTGTTGGCTTGCGCCCAGGCACTTGCGAACTGGCCGAGGCCGGAACCGGCAAGCACGCCGGCGGCGGCACCTGTTTTGAGCAGGTTGCGGCGGGTAAAGTCTGTCATGATGGTCCTCCCTGATGGTTGTCCTGTTGAGCTGCCGGCGATCTTCTTGCCGCTGGTTCGCTCGCTTCGTGGTTCCGCTAGTGGAGACGCGCTCCCTTTTCGGCGTCGAAGAGATGCACGAGCGCGGGGTTGGCCGCGATCGAGATGGTTTCGCCGGGCTTTGCCATGATCCGCTCGCGGAACACCGCGGTGATCGCCTGGCCGCCGACATCGGCGTAGACTTGCGTCTCCGAGCCTGTGGGTTCCACCACATGCACGGTCGCCTTCACGCCAGCCGGATCAAGCATGAAATGCTCGGGCCGTATGCCGTAGACGACCTTGCGACCGTCCGATGCTGCGGGCGCTGCCCCAAGCTTCCAGAGCGAGCCGCGTTCATCGCGCAAGCCGTCGCCCTCGATCATGCCCTTGATGAAGTTCATCGAAGGCGAGCCAATGAAGCCGGCGACGAACATGTTTGCTGGCCGATCATAAAGTTCCAGCGGCGCGCCGATCTGCTCGACAATGCCATCGTGCATCACCACGATCTTGTCGGCCATGGTCATGGCCTCGATCTGGTCGTGGGTGACGTAAACCGTCGTCGTCTTCAGCCGCTGGTGCAGTTCCTTGATCTCGGTGCGCATCTGGACGCGGAGCTTGGCGTCAAGGTTGGACAGCGGCTCGTCGAACAGGAACACCTGCGGATCGCGCACGATGGCGCGGCCCATCGCGACGCGCTGGCGCTGGCCGCCGGAAAGCTGGCGCGGATAGCGCTCCAGAAGCGTGTCGAGGCTCAGGATCTTCGCGGCTTTCGCCACGCGCTCGTCCATCTCGGCCTTGGGCGCATTCCGGAGCTTCATGGAAAACGCCATGTTCTCCGCCACCGTCATGTGTGGATAGAGCGCATAGTTCTGGAAGACCATGGCAATGTCCCGCTCCTTGGGCGGGACATTGTTGACGACGCGGTCACCGATCAGGATTTCGCCGCCGGTAATATTCTCGAGCCCGGCCACCATGCGCAGCAGCGTTGATTTTCCGCAGCCGGAAGGGCCAACGAGAATCACAAACTCACCATCGCGGATATCGATGTTGACGCCATGGATGACGTTGGTCGCGCCATACGCCTTTCGCACGTCGCGGATTCCGACTGACGCCATTCTCTCGTGCCTTCCCTCCGCGCAGGCGCATTGGCCAGTGCGTTCTATTCTTGTCGTTGCCCTCTGCCGGGTTTCACAGTGTTCGACGGCTGGACGGATAAATCAAGGGGCAGATGCCGTTAGCTCCCGACGCTCGGTATGATCCCGGAGCCGCGCCGACGAGGCCTGCGCCTGCGCCTTCAGCCAGGCAAGGAAGGCCCGGGTCTTTGGCGGTGCGCCGGGTTCTGCCCGCCAGACGATGCGGTGGCCGACGGCGCGGATGCCCATGCCGGGGAAGGGCGCAACCAGTTTGCCGGCGCGCAACTCGCGCTCTGCCATATGGGTCGACTCAAGGCAGACACCCAGTCCGTCAGCCGCCGCTGCGATGGCCAGAAAGGACCGGTCGAAGTGCATCCCCCGCGCGGACGGCAAGGCACCTGCGCCATTGAGCGCGAACCAGCGCTCCCAGCGCACGATGTTGCGCACGGAGTGCAGGAGCGGCAGGCGGGCCAGTGCTTCGATGGACAGCATGCCGGCCGCAGCTTCCAGCACCGAAGGCGCACACAGCGGCATCACATTTTCCGTGGCGAAAGGAGCGGATTCGCAGCCATCCGGCGTTGGTCGGGCATATTGCACGTCGATATCGAACATGCCGTCCGCGAGTGTTGCAGCTTCTGGCGTGGAGGACAGCCGGACGTCGATCTCCGGATGGGCCGCGATGAAGCCTTTGAGGCGCGGCATCAGCCACTGCGCCGCAAACGTCGGTGAAGCATGGACGGCGAGCACCGCAGCGCCCCGTCGCTCGCCCACTACACGCGTTGCCGCCGCCATCCGGTCCAGTGCCTCAGCCACCGTCTCGTGGTAGCGCTGCGCCGCGTCAGTCGGGAAAACGCTGCGGTTGCGCCGCTCGAACAGAGCCACGCCCAGCGTCGCTTCCAGCTCGCGAATGCGGTGGGAGACGGCCGACGCCGTGACACCAAGCGCCTGTGCGGCCGGCGCAAAGCCGCCCGCGCGCATCACGGCGCGAAAGGCTTGCAGGGCGTGCAACGGGGGAAGTTCGCTCATGCAGCATCGATTTGCATGAATATCTTTCGTCGATCAAGGAAGTCTTTTCTCTTATCTTCCGGGCTTCCAGGGAAGAGGCTTGTGTGACGCGACGGCGGTGCGCCCTTCGAGGCTCGCCGCGCCCGCACCTCGGGGTGAGGATCATGGGTGCCAGACGTCCACCTTCCTCTTCCTGAGGTGCGAGTGAAGCGAGCCTCGAAGGACCACTGACCTGTCAAACAGACAAGAAACCACAGGGAAACCACCGGTGCTTCTCAAGGACAAGGTCTGCATCATCACCGGCGCGGGAAGCCGGCGCGGGCTCGGCCGCGCGGCAGCTGAACTCTTCGCCGAACATGGCGCAAAGGTCGTTGCCCTCGACATCGATCTGGAAGGCGCACGCGACGTGGTCGCGTCGCTGAAAGGTCGCGGCCACATGGCGCTCAAGTGCGACGTGACCCGCCGCAAGGACTGCGACACGGCCATCGCCCGCGTGCTCTCCCGCCATGGCCGCGTGGATGTGCTTGTCAACAACGCGGGCGTGACGGCGCCCCAGCGGCTGATGGAGACCGATGACGCGATCTTCGACCGCATCATGGACATCAACATGCGCGGCTGTTTCCACATGACCCAGGCCGTGGTGCCGCCGATGCGGGCGCGCCGGCAGGGCTCCATCGTCAACATGTCGTCGGTCTCGGCCCAGCGCGGCGGCGGCGTGTTCGGCGGCACGGCCTATTCGGCAGCCAAAGCCGCCATGCTTGGCTACACCAAGGCTGCAGCCAGGGAGCTTGGGCCCGACAACATCCGCGTCAATGCCGTCTGCCCCTCGATGATCGACACCGACATCACCGGTGGCGCGCTGACGCCGGAGAAGAGGCAGGCGATTCTCGACAGCATCCCGATGGGAAGGCTGGGCGAAGCGCGCGAGGTGGCGAACTGCTACCTCTTCCTCGCCTCCGATCTTTCGTCCTACGTCACGGGTTCCGAGCTCGACATCAATGGCGGCAGCCACATCCACTAACATCAGGAGTCGCCGATGCCCTCGCGCGCCGTCAGGAACGTCAGCAAGGACCATATCCGCGAGAAGGCGAAGCTTATTCGCCGCGAGACCGTCCGCCTCACCGACATCTGCGGTTCGGGCCATTATGGCTCGTCGTTCTCGATGGCCGAGATTGTGGCTCTGCTCTACTACCAGCTCATGCATGTCCGGCCGGAAGAGCCTCGCTGGGCCGACCGTGACCGCTTCACCATGGGCAAGGGCCACGCCGCCATCGGGCTGTTTCCCGTGCTGGCCGATCAGGGCTTCTTTCCTGCCGAGTGGCTGGATGGCTACAGCCGCATGGGCAGCTACCTCGGCGATCATCCCGAGATGAAGAAGACGCCGGGCATCGATTTCTCGTCGGGCTCCATCGGCCACAATCTCTCCGTATCGGTGGGCATGGCGCTGGGCGCGCGCCTCAACAAATCGCCCGCCCGCGCCATCTGCCTGATGGGCGATGGCGAAATGAACGAGGGCCAGATTTGGGAAGCTGCACAGGCCGGTGCCCACTGGGGACTCGATAATCTCGTGGGCATCGTCGACATCAACGGAGCCGGCTCCGACGGCGTGGCGCAGGAGACCATGCGCTCCGAACCGCTGAAGGAGAAGTGGGAAGCCTTCGGCTGGAACACCATTGTT
>JBOFUS010000559.1:0-1906 GCA_051652685.1 Beijerinckiaceae bacterium | reverse complement strand
CGCCGTCGGGACGGAGCGGCTCGGGCGAAAGCTTCGTCCAGATGACAAAGCCATCCGCCGCCGGCTCGCCTGACGCCACACCCAGCGGGAACGGGAAAAAGCGGAACACCGGCGTCGCCCAAACGCGCTGGTCGAGCATCCCGCCGCCCGTCAGCAGCAACCCCGCCGCGCCAAGGCCCGCAAAGACATCGCGCCGCGATGAACGCATGGAGGCCGTGGTAAACTGCGATATCTCAAAGCGGCCAAAGGCGTCGCGCTTGAACATGATGAGCTTCCCTGTTCCGGTTGCCACGAGTTAGGGCAGCAAGATGACGACCGTACGAAACCATACATGGCGCTGATTGCGAACCGCGCCTGTTGGCAAGGGCCGCTGTTTCGTCCCGATCAGGAAGCATAATGAACTGAACGGGACATTTTGTTCGGATAGCCAGCCGTTGTAGTAGAATTGTCCTGAACAGTACAATATTGAGATTGATTATGTACCTTACGGTACATTTTTGTCTGCGGTCCCAGCCGCGTTGGCGTGGTTTTGCACCCAAGCGGGAATGAAGCTCTCGCCTGGACGTTTGACTTGACGACGCACAGACATTCGGCCACACGCGGAAGTGGGACACGGCCCCCCAACGGGTCGCGCCCATCTGTGAGGATGGAGACAGACAGATGACCACGGCTAACAGCCTTTCACGCCCGGATTCTTTAAGAAGACCTGTCGGGCCGAATTTTTCTTCCGGGCCTTGCGCCAAGCGCCCTGGTTGGTCACTCAAAGCGCTGGCAAATGCTGCGCTTGGCCGGTCCCACCGTGCCAAAATTGGCAAGGCGAAGCTGAAGCAGGCAATCGACCTGACTCGCGAGGTGCTTCAGGTACCCGCCGACTATCTGATCGGCATCGTGCCCGCTTCCGATACGGGTGCCTACGAGATGGCGATGTGGACCATGCTGGGCGCTCGACCCGTGACCATGGTCGCCTGGGAAAGCTTCGGCGAAGGCTGGGTGACGGATGCCGTCAAGCAGCTGAAGCTCGCCGATTGCGAGGTCGTGACTGCCCCTTACGGCGAGATCGTCAACCTCAAGAAGATCGACACCAAGACCCGCGACGTGTGTTTCACCTGGAATGGCACGACCTCGGGCGTGCGCGTGCCGGACGCTGACTGGATCGCAGCGGACCGCGAGGGCCTGACGTTCTGCGACGCGACGTCGTCAGCTTTCGCCCAGCGCATGGACTGGTCAAAACTCGATGTCACCACCTTCTCCTGGCAGAAGGCGCTTGGCGGCGAGGCTGCGCACGGCATGCTGATCCTCAGCCCGCGCGCCGTGCAACGGCTCGAAACCTACAAGCCGGCGTGGCCGCTGCCGAAGATTTTCCGCCTCACCTCCGGTGGCAAGCTGATCAAGGGTATCTTCGAGGGCGAGACGATCAACACGCCCTCCATGCTCTGCGTCGAGGACTATATCGACGCGCTCCACTGGGCAAAGAAGGTCGGTGGGCTCGATGGCCTGATCAAACGCGCTGACAGCAACACCCGCGCCATCGCCTCCTTCGTGAAAGCCAATGACTGGCTCGACTTCCTCGCGGTGAAGCCCAAGACACGCTCCAACACGTCAGTCTGCCTCAAGTTCACCGATCCCGCTGTCACCGCGCTGTCGGCTGAAGCGCAGGCGAACTTCGCCAAGGGCATCGTGGCTTACCTCGAGAAGGAGGGCGTCGGCCTCGACCTTGGACATTACCGCGACGCGCCTCCGGGCCTGCGCATCTGGTGCGGGGCAACCGTGCAGACGCGCGACGTCAAGGCGCTGATGCCCTGGATCAAGCTTGCCTTTGAGGCCGAAAAGGCAAAGTTCGCGAAAGCGGCCTAGCCAACGGCGGCTCCCCCTTCTCCCCTTGCGGGAGAAGGTGTCAGGCAAAGCC
>JBOFUS010000558.1:0-1307 GCA_051652685.1 Beijerinckiaceae bacterium | reverse complement strand
ACAGGAAGCTCGGGCCCGGTGACACGCCAGACGCTGTCGCCGATCCGGACCTGACCCGCGCCGTCCACGATGGCGCTTTCCAGCATGAAGATCTGGCCCATCAGCGCCTTGCCGCGCTCGTTCAGGTGGGGGGAGTCGGTGACCTCGTTTGCCTGTTGCCTCTGGATGTTCCGGCCAAGGAGGACGGTGACAAGGCCAAAGGCTCCAAAGACGACAAGCTGGGCCAGCGTTTCAAGCGGTATAGCGAAAAGCAGAAGCGCGGTCGCAAGTGCAGCCAGCCCAAGCCAGAACAGGAAGATGCCGGTTACCACTGTCTCCAGCGCGACCATCAACAGGCCGATGCCGAGCCAGATGTAGGCGGAGTCGAGCGCAGTCAGCGCGGTCATCGCATCAATCCTTTGTTCCGCCCCATGGTCCGCTGATGGGCGGATCGAACGTCACCTTCGCCACGCGCTCCTGCGCCTTCGGCTTTGCGGCCGGCGGGCGCGGCTCCTGCGCGGGGCCGATGGCTGATTTTGCGATCTCCGCCACGCCGGCAAGCGCGCCGGCGAGGCCCGCGACCTCCATCGGCAGCAGCATGATCTTCTGGTTCGGGCTCTGCGCCAGATGGTCGAGTGCCTTCACGTATTTCTCGGCCACCATGTAGTTGACCGCGCTCATGCTGCCTTTGGAGATGGCTTCCGATATCATGCGCGTCGCTTCCGCTTCCGCCTGCGCGCTGCGCTCTCGGGCCTCGGCGTCGCGGAAAGCGGCCTCCTTGCGGCCTTCGGCTTCCAGCACCTGTGCCTGCTTCTGGCCCTCGGCCCTGAGGATCGCAGCCTGCTTCAGGCCTTCCGCCTCAAGGATGGCGGCGCGGCGGTCGCGCTCCGCCTTCATCTGGCGGGCCATGGCGTCGGCCAGATCGCGCGGCGGCACGATGTCCTTGATCTCGATGCGGGTTGCCTTGAGGCCCCAGGGCGAAACGGCAGCATCGACGACGCGCAGCAGGCGCATGTTGATCTCGTCGCGGTTGGAGAGGAGCTGGTCGAGGTCCATCGAGCCCATCACCGTGCGAATGTTGGTCATGACGAGGTTGAGTAACGCCACCTGCAGGTTCGCGACCTCATAGGAAGCGCGCGGCGCATCGAGGACCTGAAAGAACACGACGCCATCCACGGTGACGCCGGCATTGTCCTTGGTGATGATCTCCTGGGTCGGGACATCCAGCACCTGCTCCATCATGTTCATCTTGTGGCCGATGGTCTCGACATAGGGGATTACGAGGCCCAATCCCGGCGAGAGCGTGCGGTTGTATTTCTTGAAGCGCT
>JBOFUS010000557.1:0-3836 GCA_051652685.1 Beijerinckiaceae bacterium | reverse complement strand
GCATCCGGATCGAGAGCGCCGCCTTCGCCGGCAAGAACCGCGTGGCGATCCACCGGGAGATCAACGCGCTGGTGGCCGAGGAGATTGCAGCAGGGCTGCATGCAATTGCGATTGAGGCGCGGGCGGTGGGGTGAGTGGGTGGGCGGCTGTCAAGTCAACAACGTGGCTGGGCGTGAGCCATCTTCCTGTGAGGGGATACCAGTTTGGTGGGGGTGGGCGTCAGGTCGTTCAAAGCTTGCGTGCCCTCATCACGACGCTCTCACCATGCCCAAGCATCCACAAGTCTTGAGATTTGCACTGGTTTCGAAACCCATTCCATTTCGCGACCTACCAAATTAGACAAGTTTCGAGACTGTTCGCACAAGCTAAGCCTTTGATGCTCTGCAAGGCATTGATCTTATTGACGCTGTCTCAAAAAGGAAGGTTTTTGAGGCCGGTTTCAGTGCACGCCTCGACCTTTGAAGATGAAGGGCAATTCGCACGGGACTTGTGCAACACTGAAGGCGCTGAAATTGCTCTGCCGCCCGCATAGTGCGTAAATCTTGAGTTGTGCACTGGCAGGTGTCTGCGTAGCGCTGGGAACCAACGTTTAGACAATAGCACGAAATGGCTCCGAGTAGCCAATTTTGGAAATGCCCAATAGCAATCCCAATCAAGCGGAGTTCCGAATGATGGGTTATCTTCGTGAGAACAAATGTTCTTAAGGAGACTGAGCCGATGTCACTCACCAAGAATGCCCTTTGGGTCATTGAACGAAATCAGAACCGCGATTTATCACTCGATGAGATTGCTGAGGCTTGCGGCGTCTCAAAATTCCATCTGGCTCATGCGTTCGGTCAGTCTGTCGATCGCTCAGTGATGCAATATGTAAGGGGGCGTCGGCTTTCTGAGGCGGCGAAGGCTCTGGCGGCGGGTGCACCTGATATATTGGATATAGCATTGCAGCATGGCTACAACTCACACGAGGCATTTTCTAGGGCATTCAAGTCGACCTTCGGCCAAACACCGGAGATGATTCGGGCCGAACGTTCTTTGGATGGAGTGGTCCTAATTGAGCCGTTTCAACTTAAAGATCAGTCCGCTATAGCGCTCAAAGAGCCGAAGATTAGCGAGCACAAGGGCATTCTTGCGATTGGCTTGCTTGGGCAGTACGCGTTTGGCGCGAACGAAGGAATTGCGGGACAGTGGGCGAAATTCATGGGGTCAATGTTTGTTGGGATCGAAAATAAGGTTCCGAGCATTCCTATTGGCGTGACATTGGGAATCGATGACGACGGCAACTTTGATTATGTCACTGCAGTCGAGGTCAATAGTTCTACCACGGTGCCGTCAGGCCTGACAAAAGTGCAAATTTCGCCGCGTCATTGGGCAATATTCGAGCACGACGGCAACATCACAACACTTTCGAAGACCTACATGGCGATCTGGGATCGATGGTTGCCCGATCACAACCAGCGCCTTGCAAATTCCCCGAGTATCGAGCGTCACAAGGAAACGTTCGACCCCCGAACAGGCAACGGTGGCGTCGAGATTTGGATACCGATCGAGGCCTAAGCCGACGCAGACCCATGTCTATGATGGGTCATATATTGCCGTTGCACAATTCTTGATTTCTGCAACAAACCCGCTGCACTTCACCGTGACAGTCCCAAAAACCGTCGTTTTTGACACCGCTTCGACCTATGCACCGGGTGCGTGGCTAAGTAGCGCTCAACGGTCGATATGTTTCCTATCCAGGCCACCCTCTGGTGCGTCATTCTTAAACCGCGAAGGGAACACTGCGGCGAGATGGCTCGCCCCGGATGCGCCGCCAGACCCCCCCCTCACCCCTTCCGCCGCAACCTCACAATCACGTCCACCCGCGCGATCTCCATGCCTTCCGGGATTTCCGGCAGGTGGTCGACGCCGAGCGCGGGGCCGGGGATGTCGATCATCTCGTCCTCACCTTCGATGTAGAAATGGTGGTGGTCGGTGGTGTTGGTGTCGAAATAGGTCTTGGTCCCGTCCATCGCCACCTGGCGCAGCAGGCCGACGTCGCGGAACTGGTGCAGCGTGTTGTAGACGGTGGCGAGCGAGATCGGCACGCGGGCCTTCGTCGCTTCCTCGAACAGCTCCTCGGCGCTCACATGGCGGTCGCCACGGCCGAACAGCATCCAGCCAAGCGCGATGCGCTGGCGGGTGGGCCTGAGGCCGGCATTGCGCAGCTTTCCCCGCAGCTCGCTGATGGGGCAGCCCGGCCGTTCGGCCGGAAGCGCGTCTGGAATGGTCATGATCGTTTCTGTCAACGGAACAACCTCGTCTGCACGTGATACCTTATTCCTTGCCGGTTCTTCAACCTTTTCGATAAGGAGCCTTGGCCGCCTTCGCCTGCGGCGAAAGGAAACAGCGTCCGCATGAGCCTTCGAGTCGTCTTCATGGGCACGCCCGTCTTCGCGACGCCGACCTTGTCCGAGATCATCGGCCAGGGGCACGAGGTCGTTGCCTGCTACACGCGTGAACCCGCAGCGGCGGGGCGCGGCATGGAACTGCGCCGCAGCCCGGTGCACGAGATGGCTGACGGTTTCGGCATTCCCGTGCTGACGCCGAAGACGCTTCGCACGGAGGAAGCGGCGGAAACCTTCCGGTCCCATGAGGCCGATGTGGCGGTGGTCGTCGCCTATGGCAAGATCCTGCCGCGTGCGATTCTCGACATCCCGCCACTCGGCTGCCTCAACCTCCACGGCTCGCTGCTGCCGCGCTGGCGCGGAGCCGCCCCCATCCAGCGCGCGGTGATGGCTGGCGATGCCGAGACCGGCGTGATGGTGATGCGCATGGAGGAGGGGCTCGACACCGGCCCGGTCGCCATGGCGGAGAAGATTGCCATCAGCCCCGACATGACCGCCGGCGATGCCCATGACCGGCTGATGCTGCTCGGCGCAGACCTGATGGCGCGGGCGCTGGCGGCACTCTCGCGCGGCGCGCTCGGCTTCACGCCGCAGCCGGAGGCGGGCGTCACCTACGCCCACAAGATCGAGAAGGCCGAGGCGCGGATCGACTGGTCGCGACCGGCGACAGAACTGCACAATTTGGTGCGCGGGCTGACGCCGTTTCCGGGTGCCTTCTTCGAGGCGGACTGGGGGCAGGGGCTGACACGGGTCAAGGTGTTGCGCTCGCAGCGCGCGGCAGATTCGGGGCAGCCGGGCGAGGTGCTGGACGACCAGCTCACCATTGCCTGCGGGGAGGGGACGCTTCGCCTGATCGAGGTGCAGCGCGCCGGCAAGGGGCCGATGACGGCGGCGGAATTCCTGCGCGGTGCGGAGTTGAAGCCCGGCCGGTCGCTCGCCTGAGATGCCCCGCTACCGGTTCAAGGTCGAGTATGACGGCACGCCCTATGTCGGCTGGCAGGCGCAGGCGGTGGGCCGTACGGCGCAGGATGCGCTGGAGGATGCAATCTTCTCCATCACACAGCAGCGTCTGCGCCTTGTCTGCGCGGGCCGCACCGATGCCGGCGTCCATGCGCTGGGACAGGTGGTGCATCTTGATCTTGCGAAGGAATGGCGCACCGACAGCCTGCGCGACGGCATCAACTCCTCGCTCGCGCGAATGGACGAGCTGATCAGCGTCGTGAGTGTCGAAGAGGTCGGGCCAGAGTTCAGCGCCCGGCTATCGGCCAAGGGCCGGCGCTATCTCTACCGCATCCACAACCGCCGCCAACCCGCGCCGCTGGAACACCGCCGTGCCTGGCACGTGCCCCGGCTGCTGGACGCCGACGCGATGCAGGAGGCTGGCAAGATGCTGCTCGGCCACCATGACTTCACGACTTTCCGCGCTTCCGACTGCCAGGGGCGGAGCCCGGT
>JBOFUS010000556.1:0-2356 GCA_051652685.1 Beijerinckiaceae bacterium | reverse complement strand
GCGTTTGCCGCGGTGGTGCGCGGCGAATACCGCACACAGCGGCCACAGCCGCGGCCGCCGCGCAACTGAAGGAACCGATCATGGCCGTTTCCGTCACGCTGCTGGGCATCAAGGGCGGTCCAGCCATCCGCAGCGGCGGCCCTTCGCCCACGGCAAGCCTGCTGGACGTTGACGGCCAAAGCTACGTCATCGATTGCGGGTTGGGTGTGACGCGTGGCTTCGTGGAGACAGGGCGTTCGCTGAAGGAGCTCTCGACAATCCTGATCACGCACCACCACTCGGACCACAATCTCGAATTCGGCAACCTGATCCACACCGCCTGGACCAGCGGGCTCTCGACGCCCTTGCAGGCCTATGGTCCGGCGGGGTTGGCAAGCATGTGGCGGGATTTCTGCAAGCTTAACAGTTTCGATATCTCCACCCGCATCGCCGACGAGGGACGCCCGCCGCTGGAGCCTATGGTTCAGGTGTCGGAATTCGCGGAGGGCGCGGTGTTTGACGATGGCGTCGTGCACGTGACCGCGCTGCGGAACGATCATCCGCCGGTCATCGACAGCTTTGCACTGCGCTTTTCTATCAGCCAGCCAGCAGGCGAAAAGATCGTGGTTTTCTCGGGCGATACGGCGTTCATGCCGGAGATGGTTGCCTTTGCGAAGGATGCGGACCTGCTGGTGCATGAAGCGATGTATCTGCCAGGTGTCGACCGGCTGGTGGCGAAGACCGGCAATGGTGCCAGGCTGAAGCAGCATCTCCTGGCCAGCCACACGATCGCCGAGGACGTGGGCCGCATCGCGGCAGATGCCGGCGTGAAGCACCTGGCGCTCAACCATCTGGTGCCGGCCGACGATCCGGAGGTATCCGCCGCCCACTGGGAGGCCGCCGTCCGAACGCGCTATGCCGGGCCTTTGACGGTGGGCCGGGACGGCTTGATGCTCACGCTTTGAAAGCCGGAACATGCGCCGCACGGTCCTGATCTACGCACTGCTCGGGCCGCTCGCCGGGGCGCTGGTCTACCTTGCGCTGTCCGTTGCGGCGCGCCTGCTTGGCGCGACTTCCAACCTCTTCGCGCCGCTGGCACAGGGCGGCGAGATCGCAGCGAGCCTTGGCGCAGCCAGCTGGCGCATCGGCCCGGCGCTACTGCTGACGTGGATGCCAGCGGTGCTCACAGGATTTGCGACAGCGCGTGTCGAGCAATCGCAAGGCAGCTGCGCATGGTGGACGAGCTGCCTGATCGGCGCGGTGTTCAGCGGTGCCGGCGGCTACGCGCTGATTGCGCTTGGCCGCGCGCTCTATCCGGAGGCGGATTTCATCCCGCCGCCAGCTCCCGGCGCGGCGCTGATCGCGCTCGTCGGGTTTGTGGGCACATGGCCCTGCTGGCTCGCGGCTTACCGCAGTTCCCCACAGAACCGCTGAATCCGCCGGCAGGCTTCTTCCAGCTTCTCGTCCGACGTGGCGTAGGAAATGCGCATGTTGGGGCCAAGCCCGAAGGCAGAGCCGTGCACGCCGGCCACACCCTCCGACGCGAGCAATTCCAGCACGAAATCCTCGTCGGTCTCGATCTTCTTGCCGGAGGGTGCGGTCTTGCCGATCAGGCCGGCGACGGACGGATAAACGTAGAAGGCACCTTCCGGCAGCGGACACTTGAGACCGTTGGTCTGGTTGAGCATTGAAACGACCAGATCGCGCCGCCGCTCGAAAGCTTTGCGGAACTTCGGCAG
Organism: Beijerinckiaceae bacterium; assembly: GCA_051652685.1. GTDB lineage: Bacteria > Pseudomonadota > Alphaproteobacteria > Rhizobiales > Beijerinckiaceae > JADCCX01. The sequence continues at coordinate 638 of JBOFUS010000556.1, read as the reverse complement.
GTGCTCCTGCGTGCCGTTCAGCGCCTCGACGGCCGCCCATTGCGAGATGCCTGAGGTGCCCGACGTCTGCTGGCCCTGCACATTGTCCATCGCCTTGATGAGATGCTCGGGGCCGGCGGCATAGCCGATGCGCCAGCCGGTCATGGCATAGGCCTTCGACACGCCGTTCATGGTCAGCGTGCGGTCGTAGAGGTTGGGCTCCACCTCGGCCGGCGTGCAGAACTTGAAGTCGCCATAGACGAGATGCTCGTACATGTCGTCGGTCAGCACCCAGACATGGGGATGGCGCATCAGCACATCCGTCAGAGCCTTCATTTCGGCCCAGGTGTAGGCCGCGCCCGACGGGTTAGACGGCGAATTGAGGATAACCCACTTCGTCTTCTTGGTGATGGCACGCTCCAGATCCGCCGGCTGGAGCTTGAAGTCGTTTTCCTGGCGCGCTTCGGCGAAGGTGGCCGTGCCGCCGCACAGCGCCACCATCTCGGGATAGCTGACCCAATAGGGCGCGACACAGATCACCTCGTCGCCGGGGTTCAGCGTCGCCAACAGCGCGTTGAAGATCACATGCTTGCCGCCGGTGCCGACGATGGTCTGGCTGGCCTTGTAGTCGAGGTTGTTCTCGCGCTTCAGCTTGGCAG
>JBOFUS010000555.1:0-4009 GCA_051652685.1 Beijerinckiaceae bacterium | reverse complement strand
AAGCGTCGTGGTCAGCGGCTTGTCACAGATCACGTGGATGCCAGCCTTGAGGAAGGCCTCGGCGGCGGCGGCGTGCATATGGTTCGGCGTCACGATCGACACGGCCTCGATGCCGTCCGGACGTTCAGCTTCCGCCCGCGCCATCTCGCGGAAATCGCCATAGATTCGGTCCGGATCGAGGCCGAGGGCCTGCCCTGAACGCATCGCCTTCTGCGGTGTCGAGGACAACGCGCCGGCAACAAAGGAATAGTGATCATCGAGCCGCGCAGCCATGCGGTGCACCGCCCCGATAAAGGCACCCTCCCCGCCACCGACCATGCCGAGCCTGATGCGGCCACCGGCCGCGCCGTCCTTGCGTCCCTCAACCATGGTATACCTCCCTCAGTTCAGGCCGAGCAGGCGATTGATCTGCGCCATGTCGATCGCGCCACTGGCGAAATCGTCGAAAGCCTTCTCCGTCACGCGGATGATATGGGCATCGATAAAGGGCGCGCCCTCCCGCGCGCCATCCTCAGGGTGCTTCAGGCAGCATTCCCATTCAAGGACGGCCCAGGACGCGTAGTTGTGGGCGGCAAGTTTCGAAAAAATCGCACCGAAATCAATTTGTCCGTCGCCGGGCGAACGGAAGCGGCCTGCGCGGTTGATCCAGGGCTGATAGCCCGAATAGACGCCCTGCCGGCCGGTGGGGTTGAACTCGGCATCCTTCACATGGAAGGCCTTGATCCGCTCGTGATAGATGTCGATGAAATCGAGATAATCGAGCTGCATCAGCAGGAAATGGCTTGGATCATAGTTGATGCAGCAGCGCTTGTGTCCGTCCAACGCATCGAGGAACATCTCGAAGGTCGCGCCATCGAAGACATCCTCGCCGGGATGGATCTCGTAGCAGACATCGCAGCCTGCGGCGTCATACGCATCAAGGATTGGCCGCCAGCGTTTCGCCAGTTCGGCAAATGCCGCGTCGATCAGGCCCGCCGGCCGTTGCGGCCAGGGGTAAGCGAACGGCCAGGCAAGCGCGCCGGGAAACGAGACATGGGCGGCAAGACCGAGGTTCTGCGACGCTTTCGCCGCAAGCAGCATCTGCTCCACAGCCCAGGCCTGCCTGGCCCTGGGGTTTCCGTGAACCTCTGGCGGCGCGAAGGCATCGAACGCCGCGTCATAAGCAGGGTTCACAGCGACAAGCTGGCCTTGCAGGTGCGTTGACAGCTCCGTGATGCCGACACCGTGTTCCGCCGCCACACCCTTCAGCTCATCGCAGTAGGTCTTGCTGACCGCCGCTTTCTTCAGGTCAAACAGGCGGGCGTCCCAGCTCGGCACCTGCACGCCGCGATAACCGAGCGATCCCGCCCATTTGGTGATTGCGCTCCAGGAATTGAACGGGGCTGTGTCGCCGGCGAACTGCGCCAGGAAAATCGCCGGTCCCTTGATGTTGCTCGCCATGATCCGCTCCTTGTCGGGTCTTGAAATCACGCTCCCCGGCGGTGCGCCGCCATGTGCAACGGCGCGTCCCGGAGCGCTTCAGCGTCTTGGCGTCGGTACACACCACCGAAATCGAGATGTCAGCCATGTCGCCCGACGTGATACAGCTGCCGGCAAGGAAGTGCACGATCCGTCCGCCATGTCTGCCCGGAATCCCACCACCCCTCCCGTTCCGGGGCAGGGCATTCGCATATGACTTCCTCTTGTCATTCCGGGGCTGTGCAGCGAAGCGGAACAGAGCCCGGAATGACAAATTAAAGTCATATGCGATTGCCCTCCCGTTCCGGGGCGGAGCTTGCTTCCAGCCGTGTTTGCGGCAGAACTGCGTGAGAGGTCCCTCGACCAATGCACCTTGATCTGAACGGCTTGCAGGCATTTGCGGCCATTGCCGAGCGTGGAAGCTTTCGCGCCGCCGCAGCACATCTCAATCTGACCCAGACCGCACTTTCGCATCGGATGCGCAAGTTCGAAGAGAGCACGGGCGTTCAACTGCTGGCGCGCACCACGCGGCAGGTTTCGCTCACGGCAGCAGGAGCGGAGCTGCTGCCAAGGGCACGGCGTATCCTGGACGAAATGGCGGCGGCCATGGAGCGCATGCATGTGCTGTCGCAAAGGGTCGAGCCAAAACTCGCGTTCGGCTGTCTGCCGACGATCGCAATGGTCTGCCTGCCGGCTATCATGACCAGCTTCCGGCGCACCTATCCGGATGTCGCGATCCGGGTCTTCGACAGTTCGGCTTCGGAGATCGCAGACAAGGTCCAGGCGGGAGATGCGGATTTCGGAGTCACGGTGATCACGTCCAACCGATGGAATCTCGATCAGAAGCCTCTGGTCGAGGAGCCCTTCGTCCTGCTCTGCCGCACGGATGACCGGCTCGCCGGGAAACACCAGTTGGACTGGGCCGAGATTGTTGATCTGCCTCTCGTCAGGATCAGCGCCGAGACCGGCAACCGGATCCTGATCGATGACGCGCTCGGCCTTCGGAAGGAAAACCTGAACTGGCGATATGAGGTGCAACGCGTGACAACCGCTGTCGCGCTGGTCGGCGCAGGCGCTGGCTACGCCGTGCTGCCGAGGCTCGCCATGCGAACGCTGGACGACAACACGCTTGCGACCGTTCCATTGACGGGTCCGACGGTTCTCAGAACGCTTGGCGTTGTGACGCGAAAAATGCATGAGCTCGCGCCGGCGGCATCCCACATGCTCGACCTCATCGCCGCCGGCTTGCGTCACGAAATAGGGACAAGTCAGATTTATGAATAGCGCGCATATATCACGCCGATAGTTTCATTTGCTCATGAATGGCACTTCTGATCTTCTTGCACAGCAGGGGGGCGGATCCACACGTGAACAACCAGTTCCCGATCAGCATCATCGGCTTCGGAGAGGCGGGCCAGACCTTCGCGCGCGATTTCACGCAGCAGCCGGACATCGCGGTTTCGGCGTATGATATTCTTTTCGGGACCGCGAAGGGTGCATCGCTCGAAGGCCGCGCTGCAGAACTTGGCGTCGCGATCAGCACAAGCGCTGCACAGGCGGCGCGGGGATCGGCCGTGATCATTTCGGCGGTCACGGCATCGGCGGCTGAAGACGTGGCAGCGGCTGCCTCCCGCTACCTTTGCGCCGGCCAGATTTTCCTCGATATCAACTCCGCAGCGCCTTCGACCAAGCAGCGCGCAGCGAAGCATGTGGAAGCCAGCGGCGCGCATTACGTCGAGGGTGCCGTGATGGCTCCAGTGCAGAAGCCTGGCCTCGCCGTTCAGATTCTCGCCGGCGGGCCGCATGCAGAGGAGACCGCCAGGCTTCTGAACAGCCGCGGCATGAACCTTACGGCAGTCTCGGTCGAACATGGCCGGGCCTCCGCGATGAAGCTTTGCCGTTCGATCATGATCAAGGGGCTGGAGGCACTCATGGTGGATTGCACCGCCGCCTCCGAAGGTTGGGACGTGAAGGCGGAGGTTTTCGCAAGCCTTCGCGAGACATTCCCCTCCATCGATTGGCACGGGCTTTCCGTCAATATGGCCGAGCGGGTGGCGACGCATGGCGTGCGTCGCGCTGCGGAAATGCGCGAGGCCGGCGAGATGCTGGCTGCGCTTGGGTTGAACCCGGATCTGGCGCTCGCCGTTGCCGATGCGCAGCAGCGTGGCGCAAGGCGCGAGCAGCCGTGAGACGGCAAGGAGCCAGGATATGGATCGTCGACGTCTGATCACAGGAACCGCAGGTATGATCGCCGCCCCGGCGGTGCTCCGCGCGCAAGGGGCCTGGCCCTCCCAGATCATCAAGTTCGTCGTGCCTTTCGCACCGGGCGGCAGCACGGATATTCTCGCCCGCGTCATCGCACAGAAGCTTGAGCCGGTTCTCAAGACCAACATCATCATTGAAAACCGGGCAGGAGCCGGTGGATCGGTGGCGGCCAATGCTGTCGCGAAAGCGGAAGGCGATGGCCAAACCTTCATGATGGGCCATATCGGGACGCTTGCCTTCACGCCCTCGCTTTATCCCAACCTGCCCTATGATCCGGTCAAGGATT
>JBOFUS010000554.1:0-1494 GCA_051652685.1 Beijerinckiaceae bacterium | reverse complement strand
AAGCGCATCATAGATCGGAAATGCCTTCGCGATCATGACATGATCGTCGTCTCCAGCCAGAACCGACAGACCGAGCGAGACAGCGAGCAAACCGGCGGCCTGTGGTGCCAGATCGAAGCGGTGGTTGTCCGCGCCGCGCACGATCAGTGCCAACCTCGCCAGCGGCGCGTGATTCGCGAGGCCCGCCAATTTCAGCAGCGTATCGAAGGTGCAGTCCTCGCCGACATGGCTGAGCTGCACATCCGGGATGTCGTAGGGCAAACCGCCCGTGCGTTCAGCGACGGCCTTCACCTGATCGGGCTCGACAAACAGGAACGTCGCCTCCGGATCGATGAAGCGGCGGATCAACCACGGGCAGGCAGCGCGGTCGATCTTGGGCCGCCTCCGCGTTACGAAAGTCGAGTCGGGCTTGATGCCGGCATTGGCGAGCGCCGTGCGGTCCAGCACAGGCATTCCCGCGGCCGACCACGCGACCCATCCGCCGGCAAGCGACGAGGCCCTGAAGCCATCGTTGCGCAGGCGGCCGACGATGTGCTGCGAGACCTTCAGCCCGCGATGGCAGCTGACAACGATGGCGCGGGCGGGATCGAGCGCGGTCCGCCATGTGGCATGGTCTGCCTCTTCCCGATGGATAGAGCCGGGAACATCGAAGGGGTTCGCGGCCCTGTCCTCCTCCAGCCGGACATCGATGATGAGCGGCGCGTCGGCGGTGCCCATCGCGGCTGCGAGTTCTTCGACAGAGATAAGGAAAGGATGCGACATCACATAGCCCCCGGAAGCGCGCGAGACGTGAGCCTCCGCAAATCCGCATCTTGGGCTTGCGCCTGAAGGGGCGATGCGTGTCAGCCCCGGCCATGGTGCGATAACCCGCATGGACGGGCTTCGCAAGGCCGAAGGTGAACTGCGCGTTCAGTCTCGATGATCGAACAAATACCGCCCGACGACAGCGCCGGCCATTGCGCCAGCGATCTGCATCAGCATGAACATCGGCACATCTGTGATCCGGATGCCGGCGTAGCTCGTGGTAAAGCCACGCGCCAGCGTTACGGCCGGGTTCGCGAAGGACGTGGAGGCCGTGAACCAGTAAGCTGCGACAATGGTCAGGCCGACGATGACGGGGACCGCCTCCGGCTTGTGGCGTATCGCGCCCAGGATCGCGACGACCAGCGTGAAAGTCGCGACGATCTCGGCGAACCACTGCGATGCGCCCGTCCGCGCCGTCGTACCGATTTCGAGGACCGGCGCGCCGAACATAAGATGCGCCACTGCGGCACCCGCGACGCCACCGGCCGCCTGCGCCAGCGCGTAAGGGCCAAGCTCCGTCCAAGGCAGAGTGCCGCGCGTGGCGAACACCAGGCTCACTGCGGGGTTGAAATGCGCACCGGAGATGGGGCCGAGGATCGTGATCAATACAACGAGGATTGCGCCGGTGGGCAGCGCGTTGGTCAGCAGGTGCAGCGCACCGTCCTGCGATATCGCGGTCGCCATCAGGCC
>JBOFUS010000553.1:0-5884 GCA_051652685.1 Beijerinckiaceae bacterium | reverse complement strand
AAGGCAAAGGACGCCGGCTCCATGCGGAGCCTGCTGCACATCGCGCCCTTTGCCATGCGCTACAAGTTGCGCATCGTGCTTGCCATTCTGGCGCTGACGCTGGCGGCCGGTGCAACGCTGGCCATCCCGGTTGCCGTTCGCCGTGTCGTCGATTTCGGCTTCCGCCCCGAGAACGCTGATCTGATCAGCGCCTATTTCGGTATTTTGCTGGGTGTGGTGGCGCTCTTGGCGCTGGCATCCTCCGCCCGCTATTACCTTGTGATGTCCATTGGCGAACGCGTGGTGGCGGATTTGCGCGCCGCCGTGTTCGACCATCTGACGCGGCTTGATGCCGCCTTCTTCGATCGTTCGCGTTCCGGCGAGCTGGTTTCGCGGCTCTCGGCCGACACCACGCAGCTCAAGTCTGCCTTCGGCTCCAGCGCCTCCATCGCGTTGCGCAACGTCGTGCTGTTTTTCGGCGCGACGGCCCTGATGGTGTGGACCAGCCCGCGCCTTTCCGCGCTGGTTCTGGTGGCGATCCCGCTGATCGTGCTGCCGCTGATTGGCGCAGGCCGCTCGGTGCGCCGGCGCTCGCGCGAGGCGCAGGATGCCTTGGCCGAGACCTCCGCCTATGCCACCGAACAGATAGGCGCGCAGCGCACCATGCAGGCCTTCGATGCCGGCCCGCGCGTGCGCCAGGCCTATGGCGCGGCGATAGAGACCGCCTACGAGGCGGCGCGTGTTTCGCTGACAGCGCGGGCGCTGCTGTCGGGCGTCGCGATCTTCATGATCTTTGCCAGCGTCATCGGCATCCTCTGGTGGGGTGCGCAGGCGGTGATGGAAGGCTCGATGAGCGGCGGGCGGCTGTCGCAGTTCGTGCTCTATGCGGTTTTTGCGGCAAGCTCCCTGTCGCAACTGTCCGAGGTCTGGACAGAGATTTCAGCTGCTGCCGGCGCAGCAGGGCGTATCGGCGAACTGCTGGAAACGAAGGCCGATGTGCGGGAGCCGGACAAGCCCACGCCGCTGCCCGCGCCGGCGAAGGGGGAGCTGCGTTTCGAGAATGTGACCTTCGCCTATCCGTCGCGGCCAGAGCAGACTGCGATTGGCCCCATTGATCTGGTGCTGAAGCCCGGCGAGCGCGTCGCCATTGTCGGGCCGTCGGGTGCCGGCAAGAGCACCATCGTGCAGCTGGTGGCGCGATTCTACGACCCCACGGAGGGCCGCATCCTGATTGACGGTGTCGATGCGCGCGATGCCGCGCTGTCCGACCTGCGCGCCCGCATCGCGCTGGTGCCGCAGGATCCGGTCATCTTTTCGGGCTCTATCGCAGAGAACCTGCGCTATGCCCGGCCTTCCGCCAGCGACGCGGAACTGCGCCAGGCCTCGGCCCAGGCCTCTGCGCTGCCCTTCATCGAGGCGCTGCCGAAGGGCTTCGACACCGAGGTGGGCGAGCGTGGCGTGACGCTTTCGGGAGGCGAACGCCAACGCCTCGCTATCGCCCGCGCCATCCTGAAGGATGCGCCGATCCTGCTGCTGGATGAGGCAACCTCGGCGCTCGATGCCGAAAATGAGGCCGCCGTGCAGGAGGCGCTTGACCGGCTGATGGCAGGGCGCACCACCATCGTCGTCGCCCACCGGCTCGCCACCGTGCTGAAGGCGGACCGTATCATGGTCATGGACCACGGAAAGATCGTCGAGGAAGGCACGCACCAAAGCCTCGCCTCCCGCCGCGATGGGCTTTATGCGCGGCTCGCGGAACTCCAGTTCAACGCAGCGATCAGGGCCGCCAATGATAGCGGAACGTCGCGAGGCCAGAGCGCGGGTTGACGCCCTCGCCGATACGCACAAGGCCGGAGCGCTCGTAGAAGCGAATGGCGCGCGGGTTGCCGGCGTTCACGTCCAGCATGAAGCCCTTCGGCATCTTTGCCTTCACCTTGGCGAGAAGTCGCACCGCCAGTCCTGAACCTTGTTCATTCCGAAGGATGCAGATCTGGTCGAGCCAGCCTTTCCCCGGGTTGAAGAGGACGAAGCCCGAAGGCGAAGCTTGAACACTGTTCAGCGCGACGAGGCAGTGTTCACCGCGCGCGGCGTGATCCGTCATATGCGCGAGAAACCAGCCACGGCGGGCCTCGAAGTCAATCTCGGGCAACGCGGCGTTCCAGCTCTCCACCCAAAGGTCGGCGAGGGCGGGAAGCTGCGCCGGATCGTAGATGACAAAGCGATATTGAACGCTGTTCAGTCGCGCGTTCCGACGGCAGCGAGATAGAGGTCGATCAGCTGCTCCTGCTCGACACGCTCGGCGGTTTCCTGCTTGCGCAGCGACACCACCTTGCGCAGCACCTTGACGTCGAAGCCATTGCCCTTGGCTTCGGCGTAGACCTCCTTGATGTCGTCGGCGATGGTCTTTTTCTCCTCCTCCAGCCGCTCGATGCGCTCCACGATGCTTTTCAGCTGCTGGGCGGTCTGCGGGTTCATGTCGGCGGCGCTGTCGTTCATCTGGGCCTCAAGGTGCGAAACGGGAAGCCGGCATCAAGCGGCTGGTGCGCGCCGCGTCAAGCGGGACGGCCGGTTATGCACGTTATCGCGCGAATCATTCCCCGTCTTTGCGAGCGCAGCGAAGCAATCCAGCACCACGCTCGCCAAGGACTGCGTGCGTTGACGCGTTGCACTGGATTGCTTCGCTGCGCTCGCAAAGACGAACGCGACTGCTCAATGCGCCTTGGGAACAGCTGCGAAGGCCGCCTTCTGCGCCTCGGTCGCTTCCGTCTGATGCTTCGCTCGCCACTCCTCGTAGGGCATGCCGTAGACATGCGCGCGGCTCTCGTCCTTGGTGAGCGAAAGGCCCTTGTCCTTTGCGGCGTCCATCATCCAGTTGCTGAGGCAGTTCCGGCAGAAGCCCGCAAGGTTCATCATGTCGATGTTCTGGACGTCGGAGCGGTCGCTGAGGTGCTGCATCAGCCGGCGGAACGCCGCCGCCTCCAGCTCTGTCGTGGTCGCCTGGTCGAACTTGCTCATCGTGTCACTCCTGTTGCCCGGCTGCCGAACAGCTTCAGCTCGTGCGCTTCCGGTCGCGTCAGAATGCCAGCCAGCATATCCGCCAGCCGGACACCCCAGGCGGCAGCTGCCGCATCTTCCGTGATCAGATCCTGCCTGACCTCGATGAGGACATGGGGAAGTCCGCGCGGGATGCAATGGCGTGCCATGCAATCGCCGGCGAGCGCGCCATCATAGGGCTCGTTGTCGCCGGCAATGAGGTCAGGCTCGGCACGAAGCCGCGCCAGCAGCGGCGCAACGAGGCGCGGGTCGCTGTCCCAGAGCACGCCGACATGCCACGGCCGCGCACGGCCTTTCATCTCGGGCGTGAAGCTGTGCAACGAAACGACGGCCGGAACAGGGGCGGCGACCAGCATCCGGTCGATCACGCTTCCGACGGCCCGGTGATAGGGCAGCGAGAAGCGCTCCATGCGCCGGCGTTTTTCCGCCGCGTCGATCCTGGCGTTGCCGGGGACGACCGCGCCGTCGGACAGCCGCATGACAAGCGTCGGATCATCGTCGCCTCTGTTCGGATCAATCAGCAGCCGCGAGAAGCGGGAAAGGACGGCCGGGCAGGCAAGCCGCGACGCCATTGCCTGCGCCATCGGCGCAATGCCGATGTCGTAGGCGATGTGGCGTGCGAGCTCAGTTTCCGGCAGGCCAAGCGAAGCAAATTCCGCCGGCATCGCATTGGACGCATGGTCCGCGATCACGACAACGCCGGCAGTCGCCGCGCCGCCGACGATCTCAAACGCCTCGCCGCCGTCAGACGCGGCGATGACTCCGGGGTTGGGAACCTGCATGCGGTGCCAGTCAGCGCCTCTGCGAGAACTGCTCGAACATCTGCTGCAGATTGTCCTGATAGCCCTGGTTTGCCTGCTGGCCGGTCTGGAACATGCCCTTCAGCATGTCGAGGCCCGCCATCATCGGATCGGGAGCGGGTGCCGGTGGGGGTGCCTGGCGTCCGCCACCCATCAGTCCGCCGAGGATGTTGCCGAGAAGGCCGCCCATCGGGTTATTTGCCATCGGGTTGCCCGCACCACCGAACAGCCCGCCCAGCGGGTTCTGTGGTTGCTGCTGCGGCTGCTGATAGCCACCGCCCATCATGCCACCCATCATGTTGCCGAGGCCACCCTGCATGGCCTGGCCCATCATGCCGCCCAGTCCGTTGCCCATAGCGCCCTTGAACAGGCCGCCCATGAGCATACTGGCGATCACCGGCATCATCTGCTTCAGGATCGTATCGCTGACGCCTGACACCGCCGAGGCCTGCGCCGCCACCGCGCGCGACATGTCCTTGCTGCCAAACAGCGCGCCCAGCACATCATTGCCCTGGGGCACGGCATTGTCGGGAATGCCGTCGCCATCCGCGTCATGGAAGCCGGCGTATTGCCCGCCGCCGAACATCTGCATGAAGTTCTGCAGGCCGTCGACGCTCTCCGTCTGGCGCTGCATGCCCATCGACATCGCCGGCAGCAGCGATTCGATGGCGCTCTGCGTCTGCTCGGGCGAGAGGCCGTACTGGCGGGCAAGGTTCTGCATGGCGTTGCCGCCCTGCGCCTGCGTCATCATATCGAACAGGTTCATCATGGCGTGATCACTCCCCTTATCCGCATTTTCTGCGAAGTTAAGGGCGTGCCGGCTCGGGCGCAACCGCCGTTTCACGGCGGATGCTGCCTTTGCGCTCCAGTGTGCCGATGGTGCGGAAGGCGAACACCACGGCGAGCACGCCGAACCCGATCGCCCCCAGAGTCAGGCCGATCAGTACGCCGGCATAGCCGCCAAGCTTCGCTCCGATCAGCGCCGGTATGACGCCGCCAATGATGGCGCGGCCCCAGTTGAAGCCGGTCGAATAAAGCGGGAAGCCGAGGTTGTTGAAGGCCGCGTTCGCCGTCAGAACCAGCCCGATGAAAAACCACATCGGCCCGCTGAGCAGGCAGAACAGCATGATGCCGTCAGCAGCAGGTCCCGAAAGGTTGAAGACGCTGGCGAGCTGGAAGCGCAGAAGGATCAACGCCACCCAGACGCAGGCGACATAGATGCCGCAGAACAGGAAGGCGTCGCGCAACGCATCCCGCATCCGGGTGTATTGGCCGGCACCAAGGTTCTGCGCGAGGATCGGCCCGATGGAGGCTGAAAGCGCAAACAGCGCACCAAAGGAAATGGGGACGAGCCGGTCGATCACCGCATTTGTGGCCACGGCCCAGGGGCCGAAATCCGAGACGATGCGCGTGATGGCTGCCGTGCTGACAGGTGTCGCGACATTGGTGAGGATCGCCGGGCCCGCGATGGCGAGGATGGCCATGAAATCGGTTCTGGCCTGCGCGAGGTCCGGCTTCGACACCATGCCATGGATTTTCACAGCGCCATGCCACCCCACAAGTGCAAAGACGGCGCGGGAAAGGAAAACACACAGTGCCGCGCCGTCTATGCCGAGGCCGAGAACGAAGATCAGCACCGGATCGACCACGGCGGTGAAGATGCCGCCCGCCAGCGTGACATACATGGAGCGGTTGGCATCACCGACCGCGCGCAGCACGCCGGAATAGCCCATGCCAACCGCCATCAGGATGTTGGACGGCAGCGTGATCTGGAGGTAGCGCGTGGCAGCCGCCTTCACCTCGCCCTCCGCGCCCAGCAGATCGAGCAGGGGCGAAAGGGAGAAAGCTGTCGCGATCCAGAGCACTGCCGCAAGCGCAGCCATCAGCGCCAGGCCAGAGCCGGCGAAAGTCCGCGCCCCCGCCGCATCGCCGCCGCCCAGCCGGCGCGCCACCAGCGCCGTCACCGCAATCATGAAGCCGATGTTGACGGAGGTAAGGATGAACAGCAGCAGCGAGGCATAGCCGACCGCTGCGGTCAGCGTCTCTTTTCC
>JBOFUS010000552.1:0-1512 GCA_051652685.1 Beijerinckiaceae bacterium | reverse complement strand
CGCGTTGCCCGCACGCGGCCCGTGCTGTCCGTGGTCGATGACCAGTTCGGCTGCCCGACCTATGCGCCCGACATTGCGATGGCGACGCTTCGGGTTTGCCGCAATCTTGTGACTGCGCCGGACGATGCAGCTCTTCGCGGCGTCTTTCACATGGCCGGTTCCGGCGAGACGCACTGGGCCGGTTTCGCCGAGGCCATCTTTCAGCGCTCGGGTGCAAGGGGCGGACCCGTCGCGAGCGTGCAATGCATCCCGACATCGGCTTATCCCACGCCGGCTCGCCGGCCACGCAATTCGCGCCTGAACTGCGAAAGGCTCGCCTGGGTCCATGGTGTCACCATGCCTGACTGGCGCGACGCACTCGACCGTTGCTTCGCGGTCCTGCCACATGAGACTGGAGTTATCACGCCATGAAGGGCATCATCCTCGCCGGGGGCAGCGGCACACGGCTGCATCCTATGACGCTGGCGGCTTCAAAACAGCTGTTGCCGGTCTACGACAAGCCGATGATCTATTACCCCCTGTCGGTGCTGATGCTGGCGGGCATCCGCGATATCCTGATTATCTCCACCCCGCACGACCTGCCAATGTTCAGACGTCTGCTGGGTACGGGCGAGGCCTGGGGTCTGAGGTTGTCTTATGCCGAGCAGGCGGTTCCCAATGGGCTGGCGCAGGCCTTCGTGATTGGCGAAGAGTTCATCGCCGGCGAGCGGGCCGCGCTGGTCCTCGGCGATAACATCTTCTATGGCGCCGGTATGTCGGAACTGCTCAAATCAGCTGTTGAGCGCGAAACAGGCGCGACGGTCTTCGCGTATCATGTGCCGGATCCCGAGCGCTACGGTGTGGTCGAGTTCGACAACGCGCAGCGCGCCGTCTCCATCGAAGAGAAACCAGAGATGCCGCGTTCTTACTATGCGGTGACAGGGCTCTACTTCTATGATCAGGACGTGGTCTCGATCGCCAGGGCGGTTAAGCCTTCGGCGCGCGGCGAGTACGAAATCACTGACATCAACAGGGCCTATCTCGAGCGTGGCGACCTCCATGTCGAGCGTATGGGCCGTGGTTACGCCTGGCTCGACACTGGTACACCCGATTCGCTCATTGATGCGGGGAACTTCGTGCGCACCATCGAGGCGCGCCAGGGTCTGCGCATTTGCTGCCCGGAGGAGATTGCCTATGATCGTGGCTTCATCGACCGGGCACAGCTCAGCACACTGGCGGCCGCCCTCGGCAAAAGCGGCTACGGCCAGTACCTTCAGCGGCTTGCCGACGGTTCCGTGTGATCGCCGCGAAAGTGAAAGGAGAGAGAAGTGAAGTTCAAGCGTTTTGACATTCCGGATCTTCTCCTGATCGAACCATCACGCCATGGCGACGAACGGGGGTTTTTCTCCGAGGTGTTCCGCGCCGATCTGTTCGAGGCCGAAGTTGGACCTGTTCGCTTCGTGCAGGACAACCATTCGCGCTCGGCGGCGCGCGGCACGATCCGCGGGCTGCACTTCCAGAAGGAGCCCAAGG
>JBOFUS010000551.1:0-4386 GCA_051652685.1 Beijerinckiaceae bacterium | reverse complement strand
CGCTGACAGCGCCAGCTGCCGATCCTCGGCCGGGAAGCGCCTTGTGATGACCCGCCAGGTCGAAACACGGCCGATGCGCCCGAGCAGCACGTTGTCGAGCGCCGACATGCGTCCGATCAGGTTGAATTGCTGAAAGATCAGCCCGATGTCGCGCCGTGCCTGCCGGAGGTTTGCACCTTTTAGCCCTGTGATTGTCCGGCCGTCAATGCGCACGACGCCCGCATCGGCCTTGGCAAGCTGCGTCACACAGCGAAAGATCGTCGATTTGCCAGAGCCCGATGGGCCCAGCAATGCCACGAGTTCTCCGGGCCTTGCCGCAAGGCTCACGCCATCCACGGCATGCGTCGCCCCGAAGCGCTTGGACAATCCCGTGATGTCGAGACCTTCCGTACCACTCACACCAGCTTCCCCCGCAGCCAGCCGGAGAACTGGTCGATCACGGTGACCATCAGCAGCACGATGATGCTGAGTGTCAGAAGCTTCTGGAAATCAAGGAGATCGATGGCTGCCTTGATCTCGATTCCGATGCCGCCGGCACCCACGATCCCAAGGATCGTGGAGGTGCGGACATTCGCCTCCCAGACATAGAGCGAGACAGACGCAAGGTTTGGCAGAACGGACGGCAAAAGCGCGTAGGACACGAGCTTGGTGCGGGTGCCGCCCGCCATTTGCGCAGCCTCCAGCGGTGCGGCCGGTGCGGTCTCGATGGCCTCGGCGTTCAGCTTGGCGATGACGCCGATGGAATGGACGACCATGCCCATCACGCCGGCAAAAGGCCCAAGACCGACAGCAGCAACAAACAGGATGGCAAAGACCACCGTGTCGATGCCGCGAAAGGCATTGGCCAACCAGCGCACCGGCACCGCAACCAGCGGCGACGGCGTGATGTTGCGCGAAATGAGCACAGATACCGGGAAGGCGAGGATGGTCGCGACAAGTGTGCCGACGGTCGCGATGGCCACGGTCTCGGCCGCGCGCAGCAGGAACGCATCGAGATCGCCCAGATAGGGCGGCCAGGATTTCGCCGCCCATGTCGCCATGCGCGGCAGGCCCTTGATCAACGCCGTGATACTGACCTCGGCGAGATAGAAACAGACCGCTATAAACGCCAGAAGAGCGCCCCCGACCGCAGTCCGCGCCAGCATGCGCGGACTGCGCCACGAAACCGTTGTTTCGACGATCCTCCCGGTCGGCCCCCGGACGGGTGGAGCGCGCTCTTGCGACAGCACCGACAGACGCCGGTTCAGCTCGTCTTGAGCACGTTGAGGTCGCGGCCCATTTTCTCCAGGACCTCGTAGGGTTGATGCGTGGTCTTCACGAAGCCCGAATAGGGCCAGGGCAGTGACTCGAGCTCGGTCGGCGTCAGCGAGGCGAAGGCCTCCTGAAGCTTGTTTGCCAGGTCGTCCGGCAATCCCTTGCGGACGACGACCGGCTCATTCGGCAACGGGTCGGATTCCCAGACGACGCGATTGGCATCTTCCTTGATCGTGCCGTTTCGGATCATGGTGTTCCGGTGTGTGTCCCAGCCGGTAGCGAGATCGACCTGACCGGTGATCGTCGCCAGCTGGGCTGCGGCGGCAGACGCACCCTCGGCGTATTTGCCGAAGTAGGTCTTGGGCTCGATACCCTTCGCCTTCAGCCAATGGGTCGGCACCAGCCAGCCGGAGGTCGAGCCGACATCCAGCATCTGCATCGCGAGCCCGCGCGCGTCCTCGGGGAACTTCGCGACCGTGAGACCGGGGCGCGCCACGATGATCGCTTTGTAATAGGGGCGACCCTGGATCAGCATCATGTTGATCGCGCGGGCACCGGCGGCGTTCTTCGCCAGCACGTAACCCCAGGGACCCATCTGCGCGAGGTCGATTTGGTCATTGCCGATGGCGACAGCGATGCCGGCCCAGTCATTCGCGACCGTGATCTGGGCATCGTAGCCCACCTTGGCGCAGACAGCCTTGTAAATCGGCTCCCAGACACGCTTGGTGTCCTGCTGTGTCGGCTGCTGCGGCCCGAGGCCGATCTTCAGCACCGGGCGCGACTGCGCACGCAGAATGGACGGCATGGCGACAATGCCGGCGGCGCCGGCGAGAATGGTACGACGGTGGATCATGGCGGCCTCGCTGGTGAATGATCCTCCACTGCTCCCGCAGGCCTGCGACAATTGCGCGACGAATGCATTTCATGCGGACGAAATCGGACCCATTTCAACAACAAGCGCCCGTCATTTGACTGACATCTGCTCTCGCTAGCGAAGGACAACGAACAGGGGAGATCGTCATGCGCCGTTTCACGCTCGCTGCAATGCTTTCAATTGCCGCCTATACACTTCCAGCCAGCGCCGTGGAGCCGGTGGGTGCGCCAACCTTCAACGTCAAATCGACCGTTGATCTGAAGGCGCTTGGCGTCGCTGACTTCGAGGCGAAGCTGCTGCCCGTTGCCAAGGCGCAGGGTGGTATCGTGTTCTACGACTTCACCGAGTCGTTCACGCCGCTGTTTGCCGAGAACATCATTCCCCGTTTCGAGGCGAAATACGGCATCAAGGTCACCTATCGGCAGGTGAACGGCGAGCAGGCAATGCAGCAGCTGATCGCTGCGAAGCAGGCGGGCCAGCCGGCCCCGGTCGATGTGTTCTTCATGCCGAACGGCCAGGTGCGGCTCGGCGTCGAGCAGGGCGTGATCGCCAACCTGCCGCTCAATTCCATGCTGCCTTCCGCGCAGGATCTGGATCAACCGGCCTCGACCGTGGCGCGCGGTTTCCGCCACGGCGGCGTGGTGGTTCCCTTCCACCGCAATCAGACAGCCATCGGCTACGACACCCGCTTCGTCGCCGCAGACAAGGCACCGAAGTCGCTTGCGGAACTTCTGGCTTACGCCAAGGCGAACCCGAAGAAAGTGGCGATCACCAACCCGACCCGCGGCGGCTCGGGCCAGGGCATCCTCGAAACGGCGATCCTCGCGCTCTCGACCAAGGATTGCCTTACCCGCATGTACGACTACACGGTGACCGCCGCCGAGGCGAAGACGTGGGCCGATGGTCCCTGCATAGCGCCCACCCTCGCCTACTTCAAGGAACTGAAGCCGGTGGTCGAGTTCACCAACGGCAACACCGACACGCTGACGCTGATGGCCAACGGCCAGGCCCATGTCGGCACCACCTGGGAAGACCAGACGCTCGACTTCATCGGCCGCGGCCTCCTGCCGCCAACTGTGCGTTCGCGCCTGTTGACCGACGGTCAGGTGGGTGATGGCGATGGCGTGATGATCCCGGCCGGCTCGCAGAAGGTCGAGGGCGCTCTCCTCTTCATTGACTTCATGCTCTCTGACGAAATCCAGCTGTTCAAGCTCGGCCTCAATGGCTCGCGCTCGGCCCGTACCAAGCTCGACATCGCCAAGGCGCTGAAGCCGGAAGTCGTCGAGCGCCTCATCCCCGCTGACCAGTATCCCTCGCTCAGCCGGGCGCGGATCGTCGGCGTCATCAGCACGGAAGCTGGAAAGCGTTTCGTGACCGAACTGCTGCAGACACCCTGAAGCGGCATGGCGGCGCTCCGGCGCAGCCCATGGCGGGAATGGTTCTCTCAGGTCTGTCGAAGTCCTTCGGCCCCACGCGGGCCGTTGAGGGTTTTGACCTGACGGTCGGGGAAGGTGAGTTCGTCGCCCTCCTCGGCCCTTCCGGCTGCGGCAAGACCACCGTGATGCGCATGATCGCCGGCATCACGCCGCCGGACGGTGGCCGCATCGAGATCGGCGGGCGCATCATGGACATGGCACCCCCGGAAAAGCGCAACATCGGGCTGGTGTTCCAGTCCTATGCGCTGTTCCCGCACATGACGGTCGAGGCGAATGTCGGTTTTGGCCTCAGGATGCGCGGCGTGCCGCAAGGCGAGCGAACGAAGCGCGTCACGGATGCCCTCGAACTCGTGTCGCTTCAGGGCCTTGGCGGGCGATATCCACGTGAACTGTCAGGTGGCCAGCAGCAGCGTGTGGCCGTCGCCCGCGCTGTCGTGATCGCGCCCGACATTCTGCTTTTCGACGAACCGCTCTCCAACCTTGATGCGAAGCTGCGCGAAGGATTGCGCGAGGAGTTGAGCGCACTCCAGCGTCGGTTGGGTGTCACCTCGCTCTACGTCACCCACGATCAGGAGGAGGCCATGGCGCTGGCCGACCGGATCGTGGTGATGAACGCCGGCCGCATCGTCGAGATTGGCGCTCCGGTCGATCTCTACCGGCGGCCGCGCACGCGCTTCGCCGCGTCGTTCCTCGGGCATTCGAACATGGTTCCGTTGAGGCGGGAGGGCGCAGTGACGCTGCTGCCTTGGGGGGAAAGGGTCGAGGTGCCTCTCGAAGCGGTCGAACTCTGCATCCGTCCTGAGGATGTCGGGATCACCCATG
>JBOFUS010000550.1:0-4169 GCA_051652685.1 Beijerinckiaceae bacterium | reverse complement strand
TGCCGGCTTTCTCCATCGGCTTCGTGTCGTTGATCGGCTTCGCGCTCATCGCGCCCACAAGCGCATATTTTGCGCCTTACGGAGCGAGGCTTGCCCACCGTCTGCCGAAGCGAAAGCTCGAGATCGGCTTCGGCGTGTTTATGGTGGTGGTGAGCCTGCGGTTTCTGTGGTCGATTGTGGGGTAGGCGGGGCGGGCCGCGAGCCTTGTTGAACCGCGCTACCGAGGAACTGATAGGGCGAACAAGGGCAGAGGATTGGAAACCGGATTCGGGTGTTCCGCTCTGGTTGGCGTGCGGGACAGCAAAAAGCCGCGAAACTTCGTGAGTCCAAGGTATCTGAAGATGGCCCGCCTTGGCCTCGCCATGGTCAGCATGATATGTAATGCCGAACGTCGATAAGGTATTACGAGGATCGCCATGCCCGCCACGGTCACCAGCAAGGGACAAGTCACCATCCCCAAGCTCATCCGGGATCGGCTCGGAATCAACGCGGGGACGAAGGTTGCGTTCAGAGTTGACAAGGATGGACGCGCCTTCATCCAGACGGAAGACGCGCCGCCGCCGAGCCGGTTCGAGCGCCTGCGTGGAACGGCGACGACTCACCTCAGCACCGACGAGATCATGGCTCTCACGCGGGGCGAGTCCGCTTGATCCTCGTCGACACCAATGTGCTGCTCGATATCGCAACGAATGATCCGACCTGGGCACCGTGGTCTATCGAGAACCTGGACGCGGCGTCAACCATTGGTCCGGTCGTCGTCAATGGCGTGATCTATTCCGAGTTCTCTGTCGGCTTCGAGCGCATCGAGGACGTCGAGCGGCTACTCGCCGACGTGGACATCGGCTGGGTAGAAATCCCCCGTGATGCGCTGTTCCTGGCAGGCAAAGCCTTTCAGACCTACCGGCGACATGGTGGCAGTCGGACGGGCGTGCTTCCGGATTTTTTCATTGGTGCCCATGCTGCGGTCGCAGGGTTGAAGCTTTTGACGCGGGATGCTTCGCGCTACCGAACGTACTTTCCATCCGTGAGGCTGGTGTCACCATCCTGACGAAGTCTATCGCCATTCTCCGGCTACGTTTCGGACGGCGATCCCGTGAAGTATCGCTGCGCAGTAGATCTCGCTGCGTTGGAAAATGGGATAACTGGCGGAGAGGGTGGGATTTGAACCCACGATACGGTTGCCCGTATGCCGCATTTCGAGTGCGGTGCGTTCGACCACTCTGCCACCTCTCCGGCCGGCTGTGTTGCCACAGCGATGGTCAAACGCGGCAATAGCGGCGGTTATTCCCCATGACAAGCAAATTACGCTCTCACTGACGCCTTGCCCTGAGGATGAAGGTCAGCACGTCGGCCACGGCGCGGTACAGCGCCTCGGGGATTTCTTCGTCGAGTTCCACCTGGCCCAGTGCGTCAGCCAGCACAGGGTTCTCCTCGATGGCGATGCCATGTTCGCGCGCCATGGCGAGGATCGCCTCAGCCACATGGCCGCGACCCTTGGCGGTGACGCGCGGCGCTCCCTTGTTGTCGTATTCGAGGGCGACCGCGACCTTGCGCTGGACGTTGTCGCTCATGAGGCGCGGTCCACGAGGCGACCGGCGG
The DNA here is from genome assembly GCA_051652685.1 of Beijerinckiaceae bacterium. Lineage (GTDB taxonomy): Bacteria > Pseudomonadota > Alphaproteobacteria > Rhizobiales > Beijerinckiaceae > JADCCX01. The sequence continues at coordinate 2,570 of JBOFUS010000550.1, read as the reverse complement.
CGCGGCGCGTCTGTTCGGCCGGGCGGCCGGGCAGAATGGTGATCTCGCCGACATCGAGCGCGCTTTCGGCGAGTGCTGCCTCCAGCATCGGGAGTGCGGCAACGAAGGCCGCATGGGTGGCGGTGTCCTCCGCCCACAGTGTCACATTCAGGTCAGGCGCAGCAGCGCGGCTGCCTGTCAGGCGCAGATGGGCATGCACCGGGCCAATGCCGTCGGCGTCGATGGCAAAGCGGATGCCCCAGTGGTCGGTCGTTTCACCCTTTGCGTTCCGCCGGGCGGAATCACGCTCGATGCGAAAGCCGGCCATGGCGGTCTGCTGGCCGAGCGCGATCGGCAGCTCGAAGCTCATGGCGGGCTGGCGCTGTGGCTCCATGCCGTGGGCGGTGCGCAGCTCCGGCAGCTGCGCCAGCTGGTGCAGGCCATGCCGGTCCAGCGCCTGTTCGGCGCGACGGCCGAGTTCTGCGGCGATCATTTCTGGCGGTGCATCGGCAGCCAGCACGGGGAGGGCCGGCCGCGCGGCCATTGGTGCTGCATCCCGCTCCGGCGGCGGGGGCTGGTCGTCGCGCGGCGGAGCGGGTGGGGCAATGGCCCGGGCGGTATCGCGCAGCAGCGTCAGCAGCGCGCGCGCGTCAAGCCGGGTCGGGTCTATTGCGGCGGTCTGGCCGGTTGCCTGTGCCACCGCCGTCTTGAGGGCATCCGGCGTCAACGGCTGCTCGCCATCCAGCCGGCCGGCGAGCAACGCGGCAACGAGGGGCTTCAAGGCGGGCAGCGGCTGATCTGTCCGGGCTTCAAGCGCTGCGAGATCCGCATAAAGCGGCGCAGCCGAGCCCTGACGGATGGCCGCCGCGACGCCAAGCTGCCGCACGACCTCGCGCGCAAGCGCTTCCGGTGCCTGGCCTTTCGAAGCCTGCACTTCCGGAATCTGCACTTTCGGGACCTGTGCATCCGGAGCCTCCGATTTCGGAGTGGAGGCGACCGGCGAAGCGGTGCGTGCAGAATTGGCCTGGGCAAAAGTGCTTTGGGTAGGAGTGCCTTGGCCAACCATCTGCGGCGGCTGTGTGCCGATGAGGCGCAGCTTCGGTGCATCACCTCCCGCGACAACCAGCAGCGTCAACGTGGCACCGGGCCGGCGCGCTTCGGGCGGGAAAGGCAGACCCAGCGTGTCGGCACGCAATGCCTGACCGGCGATGGCCACCAGCGGCGCGCCGTCAGCATCGGGCGGCAGGGCCGTGGCTGTCACGGTCTGGCCAGCGGCAAGGTTGGTGAGGGCGGCCGGAAGGGTTGCGGCAGGCGGGCCTCCCGCCGGCGCGCTACCCTGCTTGCCGGCCGGCGTCGCAGCGCCAAGCGCGGCAATCAGCTCCGCCAGCATCTGGCCCTTGATCTGGTTGATGATGTTCATCGGATGGGCAGCATCGCCCAAGCCGATTAACAAAGCGGGAAAGCAGAGGGATTGGAAGGGGCTGTTTCAGCGGCCGGGCAACACCACCATGGTCGGCTCTTTGGGCAATGTTTCGCGGGAGAAAACTGCGAAGGGCTGATCGCGCCGGTCAATGGCGTAGGTGTCTGATCCCAGCCGGATGAATTTCTCCAGCGTGTGCGGCCCGAAGAAATGCATGGGAATCACCACACGCGGCGAGAGCGACTTCAGCACCTCGAACATGCCGTCGATATCCAGCGTGAAACCGCTGTCGACAGGGGCCAGCACGATGTCGGCCCGGCCAATGGCGCGGATATGCGCGGGCTCCAGCGTGTGATGCAGGTGGCCAAGGTGCACGATGCAGAGATCGCCGTGCTCGAAGATGAAAATGGAGTTTCCGTCGTATTCCGTCACGCCACCAGAGCTGCGGATGTTCGTCGAAACGTTGCGGATGCGCAGATCAAGATGGGTGATGTCGTGTTTCGCCGGCCCGCCGGCCGGGTTCCAGCCCGGCAGCAGGTGCTGGATGCCAGCCTCGGGACTGCGGGAATAGTGCGTCGAGTGCGCCTTGTTCATGGTGGCAATGTCCGGGACGACGCTGGCGCGCACATAGTCGTTGTAGTCGGTCACGGCGCGTGCGCCCTTTGGCGTCTCGATCAGAAAGCTCGCATGGCCAACGAAGGTGATCCGGACTTCGGTGTCGGCCAGTAACGCAGGAATGATCCGTGCCTCGCCGCGCGCCATCTCCGGACGACAGCCGATTTCCTGCGCTGCGGCTGGAAGTGTGAGGAGTGCGAGAAGGGACAACAGCTGCCAACGCATGGGAGGAGCGCCTCGTGGAGCATACGAGTGTATGCGGCTGAGGGCGACTGTCGAGCCCAAACTAGCGCAACTTTGAAAGGTGCTGCGAAATGCGGAAGCTGTTTGCCCAACAGTCAGCCGCTTGGCACACCAAACTGCTCCCGCAAGATGCGCTCGTCGAGACTGTGACCCGGATCGTGCAGGATCACCACTTCCATCGTGCGGTCGAGCACCACGTCCACGTGGCGGACATTCCGGATTTCGGTGTGGTCGGCCACAGCAGCGACCGGGCGCTTCTCGGCTTCCAGCACCTCGATACTCACCTGCGCCGCGTCCGGCAACAGCGCGCCGT
>JBOFUS010000549.1:0-3930 GCA_051652685.1 Beijerinckiaceae bacterium | reverse complement strand
CTGGCGCTTGTTCCCACGACTGCCGGCACCGGCAGCGAGGCCACGATGAGCGCCATCGTCACCACAGGAACAGCGGAGAAAAAGGGCGTGCTCTCGCCCCTGCTCCTGCCCGATCTGGCGGTTCTGGACCCCGATCTGACGCTCGGACTCCCGGCCCATGTCACGGCCGCGACCGGCGTCGACGCCATGGTCCACGCCATTGAGGCCTATGCATCGGCAAACCCCAACAACAACCCCATGTCGCGCGCACTGGCGCGGGAGGCGCTACGGTTGCTGGGTGCCAACATCCGCCGCGCCGTGCACGATGGCCACGACAGGGAGGCGCGCGGCGCGATGCTGCTGGGCTCTCTTCTGGCGGGGCAAGCTTTTGCCAACTCGCCGGTGGCGGCCGTGCATGCGCTTGCCTATCCTCTTGGCGGGCATTTCCACATTCCCCATGGGCTGTCGAACGCGCTCGTGCTGCCGCATGTGCTGGCGTTCAACCTGCCGTCGGCGGCACATGTCTATGCGGAAATCGCGGCGGATGCCTTTCCGGAGCTGGCATCCGTCGAGGGTGCCGCGCGGGCGGAGGCTTTCGTGAACAGGCTCGCCTCACTTTCCGTCGCGCTTGGCCTGCCGACGCGGCTGCGCGATCTCAACGTCGGAGAGGACGCGCTGCCCATGCTCGCCATCGATGCCATGAAGCAGACACGGCTGCTGGGGAACAACCCGCGCGCATTGACGGAGCCCGATGCGCTGGCGATCTACCGGGCTGCGTTCTGAAGCATGGCCCGACGCTTGCCGCTGCCCCGTGGAGCCTTCCGGCATTTTGTGCCTGTCGACACGCGCTGGCACGACAACGACATCTTCGGTCACGTCAACAACGTGATCTACTATGCCTATTTTGACACGGCGGTGAACCGGCACCTGATCGACGCGGGATTGCTCGATCCGGCCACATCGACTGTGGTCGGCCTCGTGGTTGAAACGGGCTGCACATTTTTTGAAAGCGTCGCGTTTCCTGATCGGCTTGAGGTAGGCCTTTCCGTGGAGAGGCTCGGCCGGTCGAGCGTCACATACCGGCTGGGGCTGTTTCGTGCGGGCGGGGAAACGAGCGTCGCGATCTGCGACTACACGCATGTCTATGTCGATCGGGCGAGCGGTCGTCCCGTTGTGATCCCGCATGCAAACCGGGTTCTTTTTGAGGGTCTGGCGCACGCCAAGCCGGTTTGAGACCGGAGCTGGTGCATCGTGTGAGCGATACGTGTGCGAGACTTTGGCAGTGTCTGCACCCCTCGCTTGTCAGCCCTGATGTCTTCCACGCCAGTCAATTCCTGCTGAAATATTAACGTCACGAATGAGCCTTAGCCAAAAACAGCTGCGGTCTGTGAGATCGCTGCTCGTTTTTCGCCATATCAATCGGGGTTTTGGTCATGCAGGGCGATCTTTTCAGGGATATTCTTGTCCCGGTCATCGGCGGATTGGGCATTTTCATGCTTGGTCTTGAATTCATGTCGAACGGCATCCAGGCCCTCGCGGTCAACAGGATGCGGGCTCTTCTGGCGAAATACGCGGGCACCCCGATCACCGGCGTCCTCGCCGGCACCTTCATCACCGGCATCCTCCAGTCATCGACTGCCATGACGGTCATGGTCGTCGGCCTTGTAAACGCCGGCGTGGTGACGCTGCGCCCCGCCATCAGCGTGATTATGGGAGCGAACGTCGGCACGACGATCGGCAACGGGCTGATAGCGTTGCCACTTGGACCGCTGGGGCTATTCCTTGGTGGCAGCTTTGCACTGCTTTATGTGTTCTCGAAAAAGGAGAAGACCCGGAACATTGCTCTCGCCTGCATGGGTTTCGCGCTTATCTTCTACGGCCTCAACCTGATGACCGGTGGTCTGCGCCCGCTGCGCAACATGCCGGAAGTCATGGAACTGATGCGTAGTCTGCGCGCTGACAACTTCCTGTCGCTCATCTACTGCGTGCTGATCGCCGCGGCCATCACGGCGTTCATTCATTCTTCTTCCGCCACCATTGGCATTGTAATGGGTCTGGGTGCTGCCGGCGTTCTCGACTGGCAAACGGCGGTCGCCTTCTCGCTGGGTGCAGACCTTGGGACGACCATCACCTCGTGGATGGCCTCGCTCAACCTTTCAAAGAATGCCAAACGAGCGGCATACGCGCACATCTCGTTCAATTTTATCGGGGTGGGCGTCATGCTGCCACTCTTCTTTGTCTCGATGGAACTTCTGAAGTATGCGATGCAGTGGTTTGGCGGTGATCCCGGCGTGCCGGTCCTGGTCAATGGCAAGGAAACCTTCCCGCTGGTACCTGTTGCGGTGGGTCTCTACTCCACGGCGTTCAATATCTTTAACACGCTGCTGCTCTTCCCGTTCGTTGGCGTCTTCGACCGTGTGCTCTCCAAAATTGGCCGCACAGATGCCGATGATGTCGAGGATTTTTCGACGCCGAAGTACCTCAACGCCGAAGCTGCGGGCGATCTGGTGCGCGCCGCTCCAGCCGTGCAGCAGGAAACCGCGCGCCACCTTCAGGCAGGTGCCGTGTTCCTCGACATTGCACGGGGTGTATCGTCCGCCCCTTCCGATCCCGGCCAGCACTATGCCGCGACCGACATTCTGAGCCGCGACATCCGCAGCTATTCAGCCGCGCTGTTCAAGGACGACATGCCATATGAGCAGCAGGATCTGGTGGCGAGCCTGATTGAGGAAGCCGACTTCACGGCGGCACTGGCGGAATCGCTCCACCAGGTCGCACGTCGTGTGAAGCGCGAGACGTTCGGTGCAGAGGCGAAGGAGATTGTTGACGCCTCACTGGACAAGCTGGACATGTCGCTCCGGACGATCCTGCCTGAAAACGGGTTGCCCTCACCGCGCATGCCGGCTGGCCATGTTCCGGCAGTCGATGACCTTCGCGCCAAGTTGCTCAACTTCGGCCCGAAGATTGCCACGGCAGAGCGTGGCACAATCCTGGCTCTGTTGGGTAGCGTCGAGCGCGCCGAGCTTTTGATCAACCGCATCGATTCCGAGCGGAAGTCGGTCAACCGCGCAGATGTCATGGCGCGGGCCCAGGCTGCGGCCCAGCGCGGCGATCAGGCCAAGCCGATGCCCGGTGGCCTCTCGCCGGCACCGGCGGAATGATCTGAACCAGCCAGACAAAGAGGCGGCCGACAGGGCCGCCTCTTTTCTTCCAGACAGACCAAATGGAGCTTGCGTCGATGGACAGCGGTATAGGCAAGGACATGCTTCGGCAGCAGTCAGAGAACACGCGGCGGGTCGCGGACCTCGGGGCGAGAAGCTTTCAGCGCATCGCTGCCGAACAGACCGAGAAGAACCGTAAACAGGCCGAGCGGTGGGGCAATGTGCTCGCCGGGCCTTTTACGCCAGACGCGCTTTCAGCCTACCTGACCGACGCTGCACAGCGTTCCGTCCTCACGCTGGATACACTGCGTGAACGGGGAAATACCTTCGTGGAGACGGAGGCCAACGGTATGCCACCGGCGCTCGACTTCGCCTACGAGCACGTGGCCGACGGCAAGACCCTCCCCCGGCCCGTGAACTATGATCTCGTCCGCATCACGCCTCCGGCAGGTGTGGTCGTTGATCCCGCAAAACGTCCCTTCATGATCATCGATCCGCGTGCTGGCCACGGTGCCGGCATTGGCGGCTTCAAGCCCGAAAGCCAGGTGGGCGAGGCTTTCGAGGAAGGGCACGCGGTTTACTTTGTGGTCTTCGAGCAAAGGCCGGTTCCCGGACAGACGCTGGCAGACATCCGTGACGCGCAGATGGCGTTTCTCGATATCATTCGCGCGGCGCACCCGGACGCCCCCAAGCCCGTCATCATCGGCAATTGCCAGGGTGGTTGGGCGACCATGATGCTCGCCGCCTCTGCTCCGGACAAGACCGGGCCTCTTTCGATCAACGGCGCGCC
>JBOFUS010000548.1:0-2264 GCA_051652685.1 Beijerinckiaceae bacterium | reverse complement strand
AGCGCCGCCACAAGATTGAACGTCCAGTCGAAGATTGGCTGCTTCAGTTTCAAGCGGCCTGCTGCTCCATCACCGATGCCGCTGCCGCGTCGATATGCGCCACAAGCTCGGCATCAAGGCCAAGACCGCCGGCGAGATCGCTGAGGAAGAGCTGCTCTTCCTCGGTGTCCGGATCGACCGAGAGGCGCGCCGCCGTATAGAGTTGGGCAGCGAGTTCAGGCGTGGAGGCGAGCTGGACAAGGCCGGCCGCATCAAGCGGGTTGGCCATCTCCTGGTCGAAGAAGCCGGAAGCCTCGTCGTCGAGACCAGCCTGGCGCAGGTTGCCCACGATGCGCGCGCGTTCCTGATCATCGATCTCACCATCGGCTGCGGCCGCCGCGATCATGGCGCGGAGCATCAGCAGAGCCCGCTCGTGATCATCGCTGTCGCCTTCGGCGAAGCCGGAGCCCTGGGGCGCTGCGGCGATGCTGGCGGTCTGGCCCTGACCGACCAGCGGCTTGCCATTCTGGTAGTTCTGGTAGGCCGAGTAGGCGAGGCCGCCGATAAGGGCGAGACCGCCGAGCTTTGCAGCTCCCATGGCAAGACCGCGCCCGCCCTTTGTGCCGAGCGCGAGACCGCCGAGGCCAGCCGCGGCCGCCGCTGCGAGGCCCGGATTGTTGGCAAGCATTTCCTTGGCGCGGGCCATCAGATCGCCGCCACCCTGGGCACCGCCCTGTGCGCCGCCCATGAGGCCGCCGAGCATGTTCTGGAGCTGGTCACCCGCCTGCGTGCCCATGCCGCCGGATGCCTGGTTGAGATCACGGCCGCCCTGCTGGAGGCCCTGCGTCGCCTGTGAAAGCACCGAACCGACCATGCCGGCGAGGCCACCAGCGGCACCCTGCGCCTGCCCGCCGACCTGCTGGCCACCCTGTTGTGCCTGGTTCTGAAGGCCGCTGAGCACGTTGCCGAGCACGCCACCGAGGCCTGAGCCCAGGCCGCCGCCCTGACCGGCCTGCTGGCCAGCACCCAGAACCATGTTGAGAAGTGACTTAGCGTCAAACATGTAGATGTCCTCCTTGCGACACGCCGCCGGCCATCGCAGGCGTATGTGTCAGGCAGATGGCTACTTTGCAAGACATCCGCATTGGACGCGCCGCAATGCTGTGGCGCGCGCATACACCGGCGTTCTGTCGTTGACAGCGGCCTTGCCAAACCCGATGCCGCGATGGCCGCCCCGCCACGTATGGAGAGTCGATGCCCCTCGCAAAGGCGCGCGAAACGCTTGAAACCGTTTTTGGATATCGCTCGTTCCGCGACGGGCAGGAAGAGATCATCTCCGGCGTGCTGGCCGGCCGTGATGTCTTTGCCGTGATGCCAACCGGCAGCGGCAAGTCGATGTGCTATCAGCTGCCGGCGCTGCTGCAGGACGGCCTGACATTGGTCGTTTCCCCGCTGCTGGCGCTGATGCGCGATCAGGTCGCGGATCTGCGCCGCCTCGGCGCGCCGGCCGCGACACTCAACTCCATGATCGACGCTGCCGAAAGTGACAGCATCTGGCGGGAGATCGAGGGCGGTAGGCTGAAGCTGCTGTTCGTCTCGCCGGAGCGGCTGGCAACAGGCACACTCGCCGAGCAACTGCGACGGCACGGCGTGGCGCGCCTTGCCATCGACGAGGCGCATTGCGTTTCGCAGTGGGGCCATGATTTCCGGCCCGAGTATCGGCTCCTGCCCGAGATGCGCGAGCGTCTTGGCGGCGTGCCCGTGACAGCGCTCACGGCAACAGCGGACAAGGCGACGAGGGCCGACATCCTCAGGACGCTGTTTCCGGGCGAACCCCTGACCTTTGTCCATTCCTTCGATCGCCCGAACCTCTCGCTCGCCTTCGCAGCAAAGGACCAGCCGCGCCGGCAGATCGCCGACTTTCTGGAGAAACGCGGCCGCGTCTCGGGCATCATCTACTGCAACGGCCGCAAGCGCACCGAGACGCTGGCCGATTGGCTCCAGACCAAGGGCTACGATGCGCTCGCCTATCACGCCGGCCTCGACCAGCAGACGCGCAACCAGCGGCAGGACCGCTTCCAGCAGGATGACCGCGTTGTCATGGTGGCAACGGTTGCCTTCGGTATGGGCGTCAACAAGCCGGACGTGCGCTTCGTGGTGCATGCGGACATGCCAGGCTCAATCGAGAGCTACTATCAGGAAATCGGCCGTGCCGGCCGCGACGGCCTGCCCGCCGCAACGCTGACGCTCTATGGCGGCGACGACATGGCGCTCGCGCGGCGGCG
>JBOFUS010000547.1:0-2040 GCA_051652685.1 Beijerinckiaceae bacterium | reverse complement strand
GTCATCATCGAAAACCGCGCTGGCGCAGGCGGCACGACCGGTGCGTCCGCGGCGGCCAAGGCAACGCCCGATGGCTACACATTCTTTGTTGGCGCAGCGCATCACGCCATCGCGCCAGCACTTTATCCGAAGCTCGACTACAACATCGAGACGGACCTGATCCCGATCGGACTTGTCGCCACACCGCCGCAAGTCATCGCGGTGCATCCGGTCAAGGTGCAGGCGAAAACGCTGGCCGAGTTCATCGCCAACCTCAAGGCCAATCCCGGCAAGCTCAACTACGGCTCGGCGGGAAATGGCACGACCCACCACCTCACCGGCGAGCTTTTCAAGCTGCAAAGCGGCACAGACATCGTGCATGTGCCCTATCGCGGCGCTGGCCCTGCCCTCGCCGATCTGATCGCCGGGCAGATCGACGTGATGTTTGACGGGCTTGGCTCATCTGCTTCGCACATCCAGGCGGGCAGCATTCGCGGCCTTGCAGTCGCGGCGAACAAGCGCTCGCCAGCCATCCCGGACGTGCCGACAACGGCGGAAGCCGGCCTTCCCGGTTTCGAAGTCGCCACGTGGTATGCCTTGTGGGCACCCAAGGGCACGCCTCCCGAAGCCATCGAACGCATGAGCCGCGAGTTGCGCACTGCGCTCGCGGCCACCGCGATCAAGGACGCCTGGGCCCGCAACGGCTCCGACGTGCCAACCATGATGGGCGCGGAATTTTCGGCCTTTCTCAAGACCGAGATCGCACGCTGGGGCAAGGTTGTGACGGACGCGAAGGTCGGGTTGTAACGCGGTCACTTTTTGTCGCGCGATTGATTCAGCCGTCATTGCGAGCGAAGCGAAGCAATCCAGCCATGCCGATCCACCAATCTGGCGACTGTGTTTGCGGTCAATTGCTTTCGCTGTTTTGGGGATGCCATTTGCGGTTTTCTCTAACGATTGCGGAGAGTGCAATGAGGAGTTTTCGTGCGATGGCGATGATGGCGACCTTTGCGGGTTTTCCGTTCGCACGCATGGCTAGGTATTGGCGTTTGTAGCCCTTGTCTGATCGGCAGGCACTCAGCGCAGCCATGTAGAGGGCCGCGCGAACGCATGGCCGTCCGCCGCTGATGGAGTTCGTTCCGGGGTGGTTTCCACTTTGGGAGATATGGGGTGCCACACCGGCAAGGCTGGCGATGGCGCGCCGGTCGAGGGTTCCCAGTTCGGGCAGGTCCGCCAGCAACGTGACGGCCACCGCTGGGCCAACACCGGGTGCTGTCTGGAGAAGCGCCATCCGTTCATTGACGCCATTCTCCTTCAGCCGCCTGGCAAGTTCGGCCTCGACACTGGCACGCTCGGTTGTCAGCAGAGCAATTGTCTTACGATGGCTTTCGGCCATGAAGGCGTCATCTGTCTGCTTGAGGCGCGTCTTTTCCATCGCGGCCATCTCGACGATCTGGCGACGGCGGGTCGAAAGCGCCCTGATCTCGAGGGTTTGTTGGCTGGGAACGGGGCGGGTTGCGTCAGTCATCACCAGAGCAAAGCGCGCAATGAGCTGTGCGTCCAGTCGATCATTCTTGGCGCGTCGCCCTTCCGCCGCCCGCCAAGCCCTGATCCGGTGCGGATTGATGATCCCCACATCAAAGCCAGCATCCGCCAGAGCCCGCACGAGACGTGCCGCATAAGGACCGATCGCCTCGATGGCGACCCGCACCACAGATGCCTGCCGCAAACTGTCGATGAGAGACGTTATCCCTTCAGGTCTGTTCGGCACACGCCGCGTCCGTCCCGAAGGGGCTATCGAAAAATCAAGAAAATCGCGCCCAACATCAATGCCGGCCGCGCACAGCTGTGATGGTACAACATTCACTGTCATGGATCCGCTCCTGTATGCGGGCTCGAACGACAGAGCGGACGGCCCTTGCGACTGTTCGGTGCAATGACAGAGAATGACCGTGCGCTAGCCAGCTAACGGTATCTAACCAGGATTGCTTACGCGCCCCGGCCATCCTCACGCCAGGTCCGAAATCCAAGCGCATATCTAATATACAGGATTGCTTCGCT
>JBOFUS010000546.1:0-2131 GCA_051652685.1 Beijerinckiaceae bacterium | reverse complement strand
AGGGCCTTCGTCAGCCTTGACGACGTGAAGGGCGCATTGACACTGGAGAAGGCCTCGTTTCGCTATGGCGAGGACGCGCCGCCCGCACTGATCGATGTCGACCTTGCGACCCGCGCCGGCGAACGGATCGCGATCCTCGGTGCCATCGGCAGCGGCAAAAGTACGTTGTTGAAGCTCTTTCCGGCGTTGATCACACCCTCATCCGGCGAGGTGCGTATCGACGGGACGCCCGTCCAGCATCTTGACCCCGCCGTGCTGCGCCAGCGTGTGGCCTTCGTGCCCCAGGATGCGCTGCTCTTCCGGGGCAGCCTGCGTCAGAATATCCTCATCCATGCGCTCAACGCCAGCGAAGCGGATCTGGCGGAAGCGGTGCGCATTTCCGGGGCTGGCGAGTGGATCGCGCGGCTGCCGCGTGGCCTCGACAGCGTCATCGGCGAACGGGGCCATGGACTTTCAGGCGGCCAACGCCAGGCGGTGGCGCTGGCAAGGGCACTGGTCACCAAGCCGCGCGTGCTGCTGCTCGACGAGCCGACCGGAGCCATGGACGGCCGCACGGAAACGCGGCTCCTGGCGGAACTTGGCGGCTACGTGGGCCGCGAAAGGGCAACGCTGATCATTGTCACCCACCGGCCGGCGGTGCTCGACATCGTGGATCGGGTGATCGTGCTTGACCGTGGCCGCAAGGTTCAGGACGGACCGAAGGCGATGATCCTCTCGGCGCTTTCGGGCAACGCCGCACCGAAGCCCGCTCCCGCCAGCAGCACCAATACCGTCACGGTCTCCGCGCCGGCCCGCGCCAAGCGCGGAGGCATCACGTGAGCATGCCTGACGTCGTCTTTCAGTCGCCACCTGCAAGCCTGATGGCCAAGGCACGGCCGCTCGGCATGCCGACCGCCGCCAGCGCTGACCTGCTGGCCCCGCCGCGCCGTCTTTACGGGCTGACGGTCCTTGCCAGCGCGGGGCTGCTCTCGGCGTTCGTGGGCTGGGCATGGTTCGCCACGCTCGACGAGTTCACCATCGGCCAGGGAAAAGTGGTTCCTGCCCGCAAGGTGCAACTCGTGCAGAACCTCGAAGGCGGCATCGTGCGGGCGATCCATGTGCGCGAAGGGCAGACAGTCGGCGAGGGCGACCTTCTGATGTCCATCGACCCCACATCGACGGGTGCTCAGCTGGAGGAGGCACGCGAGAAGACCACGGCACTGGCCGGCATGATGGCGCGGCTCGACGCAGAACTGAAAGGTCATGAGCCTGTCTTTCCCGCAGATATCCACATGCGGCGGCCAGATCTGATTGCCAACGAGACCGCGCTGTTCCGCAGCCGAAAGGCCGAACGCGAGGGCGCGCTTGCAGGCCTCGATCTGCAAATCCGCCAGCGCGAGCAGGAAGTGATCGAGACAAAGGCGAAGGCCTCCAACCTCGCCTCCGGCCTTGAGATTGCGCAGCGCGAACTTGGCCTTATCCGCCCGCTCCTGGCATCCGGGGCGGCGGCGCGCATCGAGGTGATCCGGGCGGAAGGCCGCGTCAACGACACGGAAGGTCTTCTGAAGGCGGCGCAGCTGGCGCTGCCGCGCATCGAGGCCGCGCTGGCCGAAGCGAAAGGCCGGCGCGAGGAAAAAGGTGAAGCCTTCCGTGCGGAAGCGCTGGGCAAGCTCAGCCAGGCGGAGGGCGAATTCGCGTCGCTGACACAGGTGATTCGCGGAGCACAGGACAGGTTTCGCCGCACGGAGATGACATCTCCGGTGCACGGCGTGGTCAAGACGGTGCATGTCACGACCATCGGCCAGGTGGTACAACCAGGCCTCAGCACCGTCGAGATCGTGCCACTGGACGACACGCTGCTCGTCGAGGCGCAGGTAAAGCCCCAGGACATCGCCCAGTTGCGGCCCGGCCTTGATGCCATGGTGAAACTCACGGCCTATGATTTTACAATCTACGGCGGTTTGGACGCCACGCTCGAGCACATCGGCGCGGACAGCGTCACCACGGACAAGGGCGAAACGTATTATGTGATCCGCGTGCGCACGAAGCGCAATGCGCTCGCCCATGCGGGGCGCGACTGGCCCATCATGCCTGGCATGGTGGCAGAGGTCGAGATCAAGACCGGACGCAAAACCGTTATGCAGTATCTGGT
>JBOFUS010000545.1:0-1009 GCA_051652685.1 Beijerinckiaceae bacterium | reverse complement strand
GTCTCCTGCATGATTGGTGTTGCCGCACGTGAAATCCCGGATCGGGCCGGTCGCCGGAGCACCACGAGCCGCTGCGGCGAGCGCCCATGGGCAAGCGCATTGAGGCTGCCGAAAATCTGTCCCATGACGCGATTGACCTGGATCGACCGCGGCGTGCGCAGAAAGGCCGCCGAAACGAAGCCCCGCCGCCGATAGGAGCCGACACGCTGGCGGCCGGTCACGACAAACACGTCGCCAGCCTCGTTCGCCAGAATGGCGTCAACAAGCGCCGTTGAGACACCGCGGCCGCGATTGCTTGCGTGGACCACTAGGGTACTCAGTTCGCGAGCCCCGTCGGAATGGCGGCGGAGTTGCACGGCGCCGATCACAGCTCCGCTGTCGATGGCCAACAGGAAATTGGGCGCGTGGTTATCGTTCGGGTTGACGCGTTCGCCAGCGATGAGGTCATCGACGCTCGCCTGGTCATCGGCGCGCCCCGCACGAATGACGACTGAGCCAGAGGCATGAGCCCGCAGAGCCTGCGATGGCACGGCAGGAACCGCTTCATCGGACGCATGCGAACCTGCGCCTGTCGTCCTGGCCTTCTCGCCATCGACCGGCACAGGTGTGTAGACGCCCCATGCCTTGGTCCACCCAGCAGTCTTCCAGTGCAGAAAAAAGTGAAGACAGACACCCAGCAAGCAGGCCCCGAAGAGCGCCAGCGCAGCCGTCGAGGGATCCTGCCACAACCACAGGAACGCGAATGCTGTTCCGATGATCAGCCATTTCAGCGCCCTGAAGCGTCTTGATTGGGCGCGCGACATCACCCGCATTTCGCGCCTTGCGAGCTCATTGAACGTCATTTGCGCTTCCTGCTTCATGCGGACGATTTGGTCGTGGCGGATGCGTTGCACGCGATCATGCTTCGACACGGTTGACGCGCTCCTCACCATGGCCGGCCCACGAGCAGGACCAGGCTTGCGAACTGATCCCAGACGCTGGTTGAAGAAACCGGCACGATCAGAATCTG
>JBOFUS010000544.1:0-1449 GCA_051652685.1 Beijerinckiaceae bacterium | reverse complement strand
ATTGCCGGAGCCTGGGCGCTCGGAAAGCGTTTCGTTGCGGTAACGTATGGTGTTAGCCTGCGTGAAATTGATGAGAAGTACGGCGGGCTTGCCTGCATCGGCCCTACGAATGTTGCGACGCTGGACGAGTTCGACGACTATGTCTCTGAATTGGAGACGCGCATCAAAATGACTGGTAGGCTTAAGTCATGACAAAGAGCGTATTCCTTTCCTACTCGCGTGACGACCGCGAGTTCGCCCAGGAGCTGGCAATCGCCTTTGGGAAGCTGGGCGTCACCATTTATGACCCAAGTTCGGATGTCGCGCCCGGTTCTGCGTGGGCCAAGATGGTTACCGATGCTATTTCCGGTACCGATGCCACGGTCGCCATTCTCCCCATTTCCGGCGTGCGTGGAGCAAATGGCGTTTTTTTCGAGATCGGTGCAGCCAGAACGCTTGGAAAGCCGGTTCTTGCAGTGTCTCCCGATCGGAGCACCGCGTCGTTGCGCGAGGTGCCGTCGGAAGCGCTTGATATGCTGGTTCTCGACGCGCGCAATAAATCCGCAGGTGTCGTCGTGGAAACGTTGCTGCACGCGCTTGAAGCTGCGTGATGCGATTGTAAAGTTTCAAAGCGAAATTGTCTTGACGTATGATAATATTCCTATATCTTGCATCCTGTCATCCGGCGAGAGCGGCGCGCGAGCTTCAGCCAACAGATGACGCCGTCGGGCTCCGCCCTTGTCCCTGAAAGCGGGGCGGGCCCGCCGGCCGCTTCGCCGGGGCGGCCTCCATCGCCCAAGCAAGCCCCTGTTACCCAATTTCCCCTTCCCTACCGGCCTGCCGGGTGGATGGGGCCAGCCCCGGCGACTTGGCCTTTGTTTCTTTTTTCGACACTCCGGTCCGGAAGGACGCGGGGTCTCACGTGTAGGCTATTCCTCAAGCACGACACAGTTCGGCCTGATCCAGCGGGCGAGTTCGGCTTCCCCAATCTCGCCGCTCGCAAGAGCCAGAAACGTCAATACGGCATCGCCGTCCTCTGCTGTGAGCAAAACACCATGGTCGATCAGGAACAGTTCCATTGCGACATATGCTGTCCGCTTGTTGCCATCGATGAGCGGATGGTTTTTAGCGATGCCGAAGGCAATACTCGCCGCAAGCAGTGCTATGTCCGCGTCGGATTCATAGGCGGCAAGGTTGCGGGGCCGGGCGAGCGCCGAGTCGATCAGGCCTTCGTCCCGAATGCCGACACCGCCTCCATGTTGCGCCAGTTGCTCCTCATGGATCGCGAGGATGATTTCGCGGTCCAGCCAGCGATAGTCAGTCATCGTTCTGCTCGTTTTGAATGAGTGGCTATTTTGCGAGTTCGCGCAGCACGTTATGCCGACGCCGCATGATCTCGCGGGCAAGCCCCATGCGCCGCTCAAACTCCGGATCACTTCGCGTAAACCGGTAGCCTTCCGGCGAACGCGT
>JBOFUS010000543.1:0-3293 GCA_051652685.1 Beijerinckiaceae bacterium | reverse complement strand
CCACGCCAACTACGTGAAGCCGTGGTGGGTGCGCTACATGGACAAGCGCGAGAAGGTGGGCAAGCACATCTTCTACTTCGAGGATTCTGCGGAGAATTGAGGTGGCGGGGTGTTGCCGCGACCGACACGTCACCCTGGGGACAGCACGTGATGCTAACGTCAGCCGCTCTCTGGTCGCTTGGCGATGCACAGCAGTTTCGGCGCATGTGCATTGTAGGGCAAGCCGCTGAAGGTTGATGCAGTCATGCGCGGATCAAGTCCGACGCTCTCCGCCATCAGTCTGAATTCGTTTGGAAATATGTATCTGAACTGAACCGAGAAGTTCTTTCGTGACAGGCGGTGCGCAGCATCGACGATGTCATACCAGCCCGTGACGGTCTGGATCTGGTCACCGTCCATGGCTGAGGACTTCATGAACTTTATGTAGCTGCCAACCTCCGGTCCGAGATCGCGCTGCATGATCGGTGTCCCGTGCGGGTACCCTTGCAGGTTGCAGGTGAGGGGATTGAACAGGTCCGCCACGAACAGCCCGCCAGGTTTCAAGGCGTGCGCGGCCATGGCCATGGTGTTCTGCTGGCCCCTGGCGCTGCAGATGAGGCTGAAGCTGTTGTATCCGATGAGCACGCAGTCGAAGCTTGCCTCGCGCTCCAGCGTCGTCACGTCGGCGATGGTGGCCGTCACGCGCGCGGCGACTTCCGGCGGTTCCTTGGCCAGCCGCTCCTTCAGCCGGGTGATCTGCACAGGCGACACGTCGACGGCTTCCACATGATGTCCGGCCCGGGCCAGCGGCACTGTCAGCCGCCCGCTGCCGCAGCAAAGGTCAAGAATACGTCCGCGCCTGCCTTCGCCGACGGTCTGTTCTGCGATGAAAACAGCAAAATCAATATCTTCGTTCAGCGTATAGGGTTCAAAAGGGTCCAGTTTGGCGGCAGCAAACAGGACGTCCTCCGGCCATGGATGATCGGAATCATAGTACTCGACCAGCGGGTCGTTGATGGACGAGTCGCTATTCACAGAGGAAGCTCCAGCAGGGGCCATGCAGCGGCCATGCAGCGGCCGCGCGCACCCTGTTGCCGGTGAAATAAAAAACAAATGCGAAGGCACGGCTGCAATCTTGCTGTCCGGTGTTTGCCCTTGGTGCGTGTTGATGGCAGCCATCATCAAATTCGGCTGGCGTCTGCGCGGCGGCTGTTGCATGGCGGGTGCACCCGTGCCCGCCGGCCGAAGGACGCCCCGCTTGCTCAGCCGCCTCACTGGCAACGCCTATCTGATGCTGTTTCTCACGACGCTGCTGTGGGCCGGCAATGCGCTGGCTTCGCCGGCAGCAGTGGGTCATCTGTCACCGATGGTGCTGGTGCTGCTGCGCTGGTCCATCGTGGTGGTGGTGCTGGCCGTGATTGCTCGCGATGCCATCGTGGCGGATTGGCCGGTGCTCAAGCACCATCTGCCGTTTCTGTTCGTCATGGGGGCCTTCGGCTACACCGGCTTCAACACGCTGTTCTATGTGGCGGGCCATCACACGACGGCGATCAACATCTCGATCCTGCAAGGTGCGATGCCGGTGATCGTGCTGCTGGTGGGCTTGTTCGCCTTCCGGGAGAAGCCCTCGCGCCTGCAATGGCTCGGCACTATCGTCACCATCCTTGGCGTGGTCGTGGTGGCCAGCGGTGGCGATCTCGAGCGGTTGAAGACGTTGCGCTTCAATATCGGTGACGTCTTCATTCTTTTGGCGACGGTGCTTTACGCCAGCTACACGGCGGCTCTGCGCCAGCGGCCCAAGGTGTCGGCGCTGGGTTTCTTTGCCTTCATGGCGGGGGCGGCGGTGGTGACGTCGATGCCTCTGGCCATCTATGAAATCGCCTCGGGCCAGGCTTTCTGGCCGACATGGCAGGGCTGGCTGCTCATCCTTTACATCGGCCTCGGTCCGTCGCTGCTGTCACAGCTGATGTTCATGCGCGGCGTGCAGCTCATTGGTCCGGCGCGGGCGGGCATCTTCACCAACATCGTGCCGGCGCTGGGGCCGGTGCTGGCGGTGATCCTGCTCGGCGAGCGCTTTGGCTGGCATCATGGGCTGGGGCTGGCGCTGGTGCTCGGCGGCATCTTCGTGGCGGAGCGGGGGAAGGCGCGGTGATTCCTTCTCCCTCGGGAGAAGGTGCCCGCCGGATGGCGGGCGGATGAGGGTTTTCTCTGACATTTGAGCTGACCCTCATCCGTCAGGCTCCGCCTGCCACCTTCTCCCAAGGGAGAAGGGCTCACGCATCCCCCATGGCCACCAGACTGGCATTTCCACCCGCTGCAGCGGTGTTGATCGACACCACCTGTTCGTTCGCAAAGCGCATCAGGTAGTGCGGACCGCCGGCTTTGGGGCCTGTGCCTGAAAGCCCTGAGCCGCCGAAGGGTTGGGTGCCCACCACCGCGCCGATCATGTTGCGATTGACGTAGAGATTGCCGGCGGGCGAGCGCGCTTCCACCAGCTTGATCGTCTCGTCGATGCGCGTGTGCAGCCCGCCCGTCAGGCCGTAGCCGGTTGCGGTGATGGCGTCGAGCAGCGCGTCGAGTCCGCGATCTTTTGAATCCGCGCGCCAACGCATGACGTGCAGCACGGGGCCGAAAACCTCTTCCGTCAGATCTTCTACCCGGCCGATCTCGAAGACATGCGGTGCCACGTAGGGCTTTCCGGTTGCCATTGCTTCAGGCGGAATGTCGCCGGCAAGGTGTGTCCTGCGGGCCTTCTTGCCCATGGCAGCGATCCAGCCATCAAGGTGATCCTTGGCCTCGGCATCGATGACGGGGCCGATATGGACGGAAGGATCTGCAGGATCGCCGAGCTTCAGTTCGCGCGCCGCCCCCACAATCATCTCGATCACCTTGTCGGCGATATGCTCTTCGACGCACAGCAGCCTGAGTGCCGAACAGCGCTGGCCGGCGGAGCGGAAGGCAGAGGCTACCACGTCATCCGCCACCTGCTCGGGCAGCGCCGTGCCATCAACGATCATGGCGTTGATGCCGCCGGTCTCCGCGATCAGCGGCACGATTGCCGAATCCTTGGCGGCGAGCGCGCGGTTGATCAGGCGTGCCACTTCGGTCGAGCCCGTGAAGGCGACGCCGGCGACCTTTGGATGCGCCACCAACGCCGCGCCAACCGCGCCGTCGCCGATGGCCAACTGGAGCGCATCCTTCGCCACACCCGCTTCGTGCAGCAGTGCAACGACGAGCCGCGCGATCTCCGGCGTTTGTTCTGCGGGCTTGGCGATAACGGCGTTGCCGGCCGCCAACGCTGCCGTCACCTGGCC
>JBOFUS010000542.1:0-4535 GCA_051652685.1 Beijerinckiaceae bacterium | reverse complement strand
AGCATGACTGGCGCTACAGCTCCAACCCCTTTTCCGAAGTCTGGACACGGGTTTCCTCCGCCGGTTACGGAGACCATCCCTACGGCCGGCCCACCATCGGTACCGTCGACACCATCGCGGCTTTCACGGTTGAGGAGGCCAAGGCCTTCCTCGCCCGCTGGTACCGGCGCGAGAACGTATGGTTCATCGTCACAGGCAATGCCGATCCCGCAGAGCTGAAGGCGATCTACGACCGTCACGTCCAGCCACTGGACGGCGCGCCGCCCCCGGCCCGCGCCTGGCGCGACCTGAAGCCGGACCTGACACCGGTTGTCTTTCGCTTCGAAAAGCGCGACCCCCGCATTGCAGATGTTTCGACGCATCTCTCGCGGCTTATGGCGGCACCGGAGAGCGAACCGATCCGCGCTTTTGCAACACAGCGGCTGGTGCAGGATTTCATGAACTCGAAGCTTGCCGGATCACCGCACAGCCGGCTGGTCGAGGGCGATGCGCCTGTCGCCAGCTCTGTCGGAGGGTTGTTCCTAGTGCGGCCTGTCCCGGGCGTCACCGCCTGGTCAATGGGTGCAAATCTGGAAGACGGGGCCTCTCTGGATGGGCTGAAGGCCGCGCTGAGAGGCTACTTCAACGATGTTGCTGCGCGCGGTCTCGACGAAGCGATGCTGGCACGGTTGAAGCGCCGTTTTGCGCTCAACCATGCGCGCGCGCTGCGCGAGCCGCAGAGCCGGCCCGGCACATTGATCGGCTGGTTGAACCTTGGTCTGCCGCACGACAAGCTGGCGACCTGGCCCGACGTCGTTGCATCGGTCACACTTGCAGAGGTGAACGCACTGATCGCTGCCATGGCGCGGCCGGGGCGCGAAGCGGAGATCGTTTTCGGACCGGAGGGCAAGTGAGATGATCCGTGCATTCGCCCTTGTCTTTGCGCTTGTTGTCCCGCTGGCGCCGCTTCGTGCGCAGACTGCCGCACCGGCAACTCCGGTTGCCGAAGAGGTGCGCACGCCAGCCGGCATCCGGCTGATCCACTACCCGCTTCCATCCGAGACCGAGCAGACCTTCTCGTGGTGGTGGCGCGACCGGCATGCGATCCACGATCTCGACAAGGCGGGGCTGCTGACGCTCGCGCCGGGTCTTCTGGCCTATGGCGGCACGGCACGGCTCGACGCTGGCGCACTGGAAGAGGAGTTCAAGGACATCGGCGTCTCTTTGGGCCTCAGCCGCAGCCGCACGGCGACGCTCGGCGAGCTTTCCGGACCCGTGGAGAATTTTGCCGACGGGGCGCGGCTGCTGGGCGAGATCCTGTCGGAGCCGCGTCTGCCGGTCATCACGCTGAAGCGCCGCCAGCGCGCCATCATCAAGGGCCGCGCCGCCAGCCGCAACAACGGCGAGGCGGTGGCGCGCGAGGCGCTGACACTTTCGATCATCGGCGCATCGCCGCTGGCCAAAGCGATCAACTACGAGCCATCCTCGACCGTGACCGACGTGACGACCGCCGACATCGACGCCTGGCGCAAGGCCGTGCTGGCGCGCGCCAACCTGACGTTGGTCAGCGCTGGCCCGCTGCCCCGCGCGGAAGCGGAGAGGCTGGCGGACATCGCCTTTGCCGCGCTGCCAGCCGAGAGCGAAATCAAGCCCTACATCCCCTTCGAGCCACGCCGGACGGGGAAGACCGTGGTCATCACCAAGGATGTCGCGCAGTCGTTCCTGCTGATGGGCGCACCGGTGGTCTGGTCGGCATCGGCGGCGCAGGGCGTGTCGCGCTCGATTGCCATGCAGGCGCTGGGTGGGTCGTCCAGCTCGCGGCTGTTCGTGGCGATCCGGGAACGGCTGGGCGCGGCTTATGGCGCGTCATCGTCGATAGGGCCGCTCTATCGCGATCATTCCATCTTCTCGATGCAGGCCGCCGTAGCGCATGACAAGCTTCTGGCCGCGCGCGCCGCGATGCGGTCCGAATACGACGCGTTCCGCGAAACCGGCGTCCGCCAGCCTTTCATCGACGCGAACAAGCGGCGGTTTCTCGCCAGCCAGGCCGATACGCTGCGCAAGGCGCGCTCGGCCGCAGGTGCCATTCGGGGTGGCCTGCTGAATGGGCTCGACGTGGGCTATCTTGCCCGCGTACCCGAGTGGATCAACGGTCAGACCGCTGACGTGGTCAACATCATGATCCGCGAGCGATTGCCCGAGCAGCTGATGACTATCATCGTCACGCCAAAAGCTGATGGTCTTGAGGCCGATTGTGTGATCAGCGAGGTCGAAGCACTGGAAACCTGCTTCGCGAATTGAGCGGCCCGCCCGGCAATCCTTGACAATTCCCGTCGCGGCGGGCTCTGACAGCCACCTGTTTCCGCGCATCTTCCAGCGAGTTTTTCCATGACACCGCAGTCTTCCATGACGCCAATTGCCGCAGCCAACATCGTCTCGCGATACCGCAGCCATACCTGTGCGAGCTTGCGCCTTTCTGACGCGGGCAAGGTCACCAATCTCGCCGGCTGGGTGCACCGCGTGCGCGACCATGGCGGTGTGCTGTTTATCGACTTGCGCGACCACTATGGGCTGACGCAGGTGGTGGTCGATCCGGCATCGCCCGCGTTCGTGGCGGCCGAGAAGCTGCGCTCCGAGTTCTGCGTCGGCATAACGGGCGAGGTGCGTCAGCGCCCTGCCGGGACCGGCAACAAGGACATGGAGACCGGCGAGATCGAGGTGTTCGTCACCGCAATAGAGGTGCTGGGGGCTTCCGGTGATCTGCCTTTGCCGGTGTTCGGCGAGCAGGATTATCCGGAAGAAACAAGGCTCAAGTACCGCTTCCTCGATCTGCGCCGCGAGCGCATCCATGCCAACATGATGCTGCGCTCGGCCGTGGTCGATACCATTCGCAAGCACATGAAGGAGCAGGGCTTCTTCGAGTTTCAGACGCCGATCCTGACATCGTCGTCGCCTGAGGGCGCGCGTGACTTCCTCGTGCCGTCGCGGCTGCATCCGGGCAAGTTCTACGCGCTGCCGCAGGCGCCGCAGCAGTACAAGCAGCTGCTGATGATGGCGGGCTTCGACCGCTATTTCCAGATCGCACCCTGCTTCCGCGACGAGGATCCGCGCGCGGATCGCTTCTACGGCGAGTTCTACCAGCTCGATCTGGAGATGAGCTTCGTGGAGCAGAAGAACGTGCTCGCCATCATGGAGCCGGTCTACCGCGCCGTGTTCGAGGAGTTCGCGGATTTCACCAGCAAGGGCAAGCCGAAACCGGTGACAGCGGCATTCCCGTGGATTCCCTATGCGGAATCGATCCGAAAGTATGGTTCCGACAAGCCGGATCTGCGCAACCCCATCGAGATGCAGGATGTCTCGGAGCATTTCCGTGGCTCGGGCTTCAAGGTCTTTGCGCGCATTCTGGAAGATGATGCCAACCGCATCTGGGCGATCCCCGCACCGACCGGCGGCAGCCGCGCCTTCTGCGACCGCATGAACAGCTGGGCGCAGGGTGAGGGGCAGCCGGGGCTGGGGTACATCTTCTGGAAGGATGGCGCGGGCTCCGGCCCCATCGCCAACAACGTAGGCGCAGAGCGGACGGAAGCCTTGCGCCAGCAGCTTGGTCTCAAAGACGGCGACGCCGCCTTCTTCGTGGCCGGCGACCCGGCGAAGTTCTGCAAGTTTGCCGGCCTCGCCCGCACCAAGGCTGGCGAAGACCTTAACCTGGTCGACAAGGACCGTTTCGCCTTTGCCTGGATCGTCGATTTCCCGATGTACGAGTGGAACGAGGATGAGAAGAAGGTTGATTTCTCACACAACCCCTTCTCGATGCCGCAGGGCGGCATGGAGGCGCTGACGACGCAGGACCCGTTGACCATCAACGCCTTCCAGTATGATCTCGTCTGCAATGGCTATGAGCTTGCCTCCGGCGGTATCCGCAACCATCGCCCGGAGGCGATGGTGAAGGCCTTCGAGATCGCCGGTTACAGCGAGGCGGATGTGATCGAACGTTTCGGCGGCATGTACCGCGCCTTCCAGTATGGCGCGCCACCCCATGGCGGCATGGCGGCGGGCATCGACCGCATCGTGATGCTGCTGGCCGGCGAGCAGAACCTGCGCGAGATCGCGCTGTTCCCGATGAACCAGCAGGCGGTGGACCTCTTGATGAACGCGCCCGTGGAGGCGAGCAACCAGCAGCTGCGCGATCTGCACATCCGCACCAATCTGCCGGCAAAGGGATAAGGCTTGCCTCCCTCTCCCTCGGGAGAGGGTGCCCGCCGGATGGCGGGCGGGTGAGGGTCGGCCCAGACGCCTGTTAAGCCAGCATCCGGCCGTCGCCGCTAACCCTCATCCGGTCGGCATCCGCCGACCACCTTCTCCCAAGAGAGAAGGGGGAGCCAAGGCTTGCAAACTGTCACCGCCATCCTCGTGACCTTCAACAGCGCCGCCGTCATAGGCTCCGCGATGGCCAGCCTGCCGCCGGGCATGCCGGCGATTGTGGTGGACAACGCCAGCCGCGACGAGAGCGCCGAAATCGCGGAACGCACCGGCGCAACCGTGATCAGGCGGACTGA
>JBOFUS010000541.1:0-1456 GCA_051652685.1 Beijerinckiaceae bacterium | reverse complement strand
CATCGGTTGCGCATCGAACACGCGGGCGAAGGCGAGCATTGGTTCGCGCTCGACTGTCAGACCGCCGTACGGGGTTACAGAGCCGGGGATGAAGTCTTCGAAGTGATGGATGGACATAGGGGCTATTGTCCCTTGCTCGGCGCCGGCTCAACCACCAGTAAGCCCAAAGCCATTGCCGCAGCTGCCTGACGCTTGTCGCGTGTGGCAATTGGTTCACCCAGCCTCTGCGCCATTGCGATATGGAGCGCATCAGGCAAGCGCAATGCAAGTTCAAAACGCCGAACAATCTGTGCTGCCTGCGCAACATCGCTTGTCTGGAGTGTGATGCGACGCACCTTCCGGCTAATCCACATGTCAAAATCCAACAGTGTTTCCTGCGCCTGATTTGCAGTCAGATCCTTGCGCCGCATGCGTATCGAAACAGCAGACGCAAACTCGCCAACAGCGAAGTCGCTATTGCACGGAACGCCGCGCCAATTTGCAAGAGTCGCGGCAACTGCGTCGGATGATGGCTCGCGCACGAAAAGCGGCACAAGGACGCTGGCGTCACATAGCATAACCCTAGTGATCGCCTTCGTCGCGCATTTGGCGAATCAGCAAGGCGCTGTCATCTTTCATCACAGGCCGGCGGGCGCGACGCTCCGCTAGCCATTGAAGTCCGTGCGGATCGTCGGGGTCGACTTCAGGCTCAAGCGCCCTCAATTCCGCAATCGCCTTGCCCCGGCGGGTGACGATCACCTTCTCGCCAGCTTCTGCCGCTTGAAGCAGTGATGGCAGTTGAGCTTTGGCTTGCGCGACGCTTACGGTTCGCATGGCGATGATCTCCTCGATGACCATAGTTTATGGTCATCTCCTTCAATGGACAAGGTTCACCTTTCGGAATACTCCGTCGCGCTTCTTGCGGACTATATTGGCGATATTGATCGCTGTTACGAACCTACCGCTCCTAAATTTTACGTGGGCCAACTCACGTATTGAATCTGAAGTGCATGACATCGCCATCAGCAACCACATACTCCTTGCCCTCAAGCCGCAGCTTGCCGTTGTCCCTTGCTCCTGACTCGCCCTTGAAGGCGACGTAATCAGGATAGGCGATCGTCTCGGCGCGAATGAAGCCTTTCTCAAAATCCGTATGGATCACGCCGGCAGCGCCCGGCGCCTTGGTGCCGACCGTGATGGTCCAGGCGCGCGCTTCCTTCGGTCCAACGGTGAAGTAGGTGACCAGGCCCAGCAGTTCGTAGCCGGCGCGGATCACGCGGTTGAGGCCGGGCTCCGGCAGGCCGACTGCTTCCAGAAAGTCCTGCTGGTCTTCTTCCGGCATCACCGCGATTTCGCTCTCGATCTTGGCGGAGACGACGACCGCGACAGCATTTTCTGCCTTGGCACGCGTGAAGACGCGCTCGGAAAAGCCGTTGCCCTTGTCGGCTGATGCTTCCTCGACATTGCAGACATAGAG
>JBOFUS010000540.1:0-2119 GCA_051652685.1 Beijerinckiaceae bacterium | reverse complement strand
TAATCGGCGAGCCATCCGCCGCCTTAAGCCGCAGCAGCGCTTCAAAGCCCCGAAGCTCGCCACTCATCGCTTCGTAGAGTGGCTGAAAGTGCAGCTCGAAATCGCCCTGCTCCGTCGCCTCGCGCAGGCGCGCCTCCAGTTGCTGGCGCAGCCGGCGCTCCTCCTCGAGGCCTGCATGGAACAGGATCGCCTGCCCCCGGCCGTTCCGTTTGGCCGCGTAAAGCGCAATATCCGCCGCCTTCAGCAGGTCATTGACCCGCCCGCCATGGAGCGGATGCAGCGCGGTGCCGACGCTGCCGCCGATCAGGATCGGCTGGTCGGCGAACTGGAACGAGACGCACAGGCACCTGGCGATCTGATCCGCGAGCGTAACGGCTGCATCATCATCGTCCAATATCTGAAGCACGGCGAATTCATCGCCGCCCAGACGCGCCACCGCATGCGCTGCGCCCGCGAGGTTGCCAAGCCGCTGGGCCGCATCCTTGAGGACATGGTCGCCCATGGCATGGCCATACGTGTCATTGACTTGCTTGAAATGATCAAGATCGACAAAATGAACCGCAAATCGCTGTTTCGAGCCGGCCATTCCGGCGATTTCTTCGGCGAAAGCAGATCGATTCAGTACACCGGTCAATTCATCATGACGCACGGCATGATCAAGTTGCAGCACCGTCCGGTCCCGCTGGCGCGCTTGCCAGACGAAGCCGAGCATGGGGAGCAGGAAGGCGATGCTCGTCAGCGCCATGACCTGAAGTCCGGCGATGGCAAGCTGATGCTGAATGACCTTCGCATGCCCCGTATGATCGACGTAAACCTCGAGAATGCCAATCCGTACGCCGTCGATGAGGAGCGGAATATAGGCGGACGCATAGACCGGTGGGCGCGACACGCCATCGCCGAACTTGCCGAGCACAAACGCCCGCCCCTGCTCGATGGCCCCAGCCGCCTCTGGATTGTGTTCGGCAAGGACGCGTTTGTCCATTCCCTGCCATAGCTGGTCATCGGAAGAGAAGCGGAGTTGCCCACGCTTGTCGAAGAGTTTGTAGCGGAAAATCCCGCCCATTTCCTTCGCCTTCGCAAGGTAGTCCCGGGTCGCGCGGCTGGGTTCCGCGCCGTCAAGAACCAGAGCCAGGTCGTCGAGCTGGCGCGATAGCGTTCGCCCCCAGGCATAGGCCGTCGAAGCCGCGTTTTCCTGCAGCAGTTCGTGCTTGGCGCGCTCGGCGATCAGATAGGAACCACCGACAAAGACAAGAAAGCCGACAGCCGCCAGCATGCCGTAAAGCCATTGCGGTTTTCGCAGGAGCTGGCCGCCGTATCGCGCGCGGGCGTTTTGCGACAGTGGAGCGCTGTCCGGCAAACGGGAGTTCAATTGGGTCATGTGATCGCAACCTTTAGTTGCATACATCCTGCAAAAAGCGCGTTAAAATTGCATAAACAACAGTCGCTGCTGTCATCTCCCTCCCATTGGCTGCAAATGCGCCAAGAACGCACCATTGCTGTGCTGCCGTCACTCTCGTGCCCTCACCGCCATTTCCGGCTTTGACGCGGCGGCACGCCTCGCCTAGAAGCGGCCAACTCAAACTGCCGCCGGCAATAAACTTATCGAGGAAACGACCCATGCGCGTGTATTATGACCGTGACGCCGACATCAACCTGATCAAGGGCAAGAAGGTCTGCATTGTCGGCTACGGCAGCCAGGGCCATGCCCATGCCCAGAACCTCAAGGACAGTGGCGTCAAGGACGTGGTGATCGCGCTGAAGACCGGCTCGGCGACGCGCGCCAAGGCCGAGGCCGCCGGCTTCACCTGCATGACACCGACAGAGGCCGCCAAGTGGGCCGACCTGATGATGATGCTGACGCCGGATGAACTGCAGGGCGACATCTACCGCGACGAGCTGCACCCCAACATGAAACAAGGCGCAGCCCTTTGCTTTGCGCACGGCCTCAACGTGCATTTCAACCTGATCGAGCCCCGCAAAGACCTCGACGTCTTCATGATCGCGCCCAAGGGTCCCGGTCACACCGTGCGCTCGGAGTATCTGCGCGGCGGCGGCGTGCCCACACTCGTCGCGATCCATCAGGACGCCTCGGGCAATGCCCATGATCTGGCCCTATCCT
>JBOFUS010000539.1:0-1162 GCA_051652685.1 Beijerinckiaceae bacterium | reverse complement strand
GACCCCGCGCAACATCGGATGATCCTGCTTCTCGATACGCATGTAATCCTGAGTGTGATGTCGCGAAACCTTGAGAAGGATTATCCACAATTCGTCGACACTATCCGCTCACCGCTGACATACAATCGAGCGAGTGTCGTTTCGCTCTGGGAGATAGCGATCAAGATCAGGATCGGCAAACTCCAGTCTCGCATACCGCTGGAGGAGATGGCGTCCACTTTACGCCTGCAGCATGTCGCGATTCTCATGCTCAGGCCGGAACATGCCGTTGCCGAGCCAACTCCTTCGCCACCCACCCGCGATCCTTTCGACCGCCTGCTCCTCGCACAAGCCCAGATCGAAGGGATGCGTTTCGTCACGGTGGACCGCGCGTTGGCCGATCATCCCGTAACATTTCGTTGAGGCCACAAAAGCCGAAGGTTGTGCCCCCGCCTACCCACCCGTCATGCTCATATGTCGGCCAACCGCAGGCGCCCGCGTCTTGCGGTCAATCACGAAGTCATGGCCCTTCGGTTTACGACCGATGGCTTCGTCGATGGCGGCGTTGAGGAGATGATCGCTTTCCGAGGCGCGCAGCGGCCGGCGCAGGTCCGTTGCATCTTCCTGGCCAAGGCACATGAACAACGTGCCGGTGCAGGTGACGCGCACGCGGTTGCAGCTTTCGCAGAAGTTATGCGTGAGGGGCGTGATGAAGCCGATGCGGCCGCCGGTCTCCTTCACCTGCATGTAGCGGGCGGGGCCTCCGGTGGCGTGTCCGCTGTCGGTCAGGGTGAAGTCGCCCATGAGGTCGGCGCGGAGTTGCGACAGCGGCAGATACTGATCGACGCGCTGCCCCTCGATCTCGCCCAGCGGCATGACCTCAATGAAGGTGATGTCCATGCCCAGCCCATGCGCCCAGCGGATCATCGGCGCGGCTTCCGCCTCCGTCTGGCCCTTCAGCGCCACGGCATTGATCTTGACGTGAAGACCCGCCTTCTGCGCCGCAGCGATACCCTCCAGCACGCGCGCCAGATCACCCCAGCGGGTGAGCGCCTTGAAACGATCTGGATCAAGTGTATCCAGCGAGACGTTAATGCGTTTCACGCCGCAATCGGCGAGTTCCGTCGCGTGGCGGGCGAGCTGCGAGCCGTTGGTGGTGACCGTTA
The DNA here is from genome assembly GCA_051652685.1 of Beijerinckiaceae bacterium. Classification (GTDB taxonomy): domain Bacteria; phylum Pseudomonadota; class Alphaproteobacteria; order Rhizobiales; family Beijerinckiaceae; genus JADCCX01. Next base: position 17 of record JBOFUS010000539.1, on the reverse strand, counting down.
GCTCCTCCAGTGCATTG
>JBOFUS010000538.1:0-2319 GCA_051652685.1 Beijerinckiaceae bacterium | reverse complement strand
ATCGGACGCAGTGCGACGGTTCAGCTCAACCTCCGCCTGACAGGCCGCGAGACGAAGCGCCGCGATCGAATAGTCCACATACGGAAATTGCACCGCTTGCTTGAGCTTGAGCGCGCGATCCTTCTTCAGAAAAACCCTGGAAATGTGGGTGGCGATCGACTTTTCGGTTGGTCCCAGGCCGCCCTCGTCACTCTCGAGAAACGAGACGACGTCGCTTTGATTCTCGACGATCATGGCCGCATCCCGCCCCCGCCCCGAAGACTCTCGATAGTCAACGTTTCAAATGGCGTACGCATTGCGTCATTCCCGGTCCCGGCTTCAGGTTCGGGGCACCATCGCGATCATTGATCGCGGCACCTGAACGAAGCGATATTCGTTCCGCCCGCCGCTCCTCGTCTTGAGGCATCTCAAGCCGACCGGCTGCCATCGCACTATGCAATAGCGGAACAGCGGGGCGGCCAATGCGGATGTTCCGCCAACTGCGCGTGCGGACAGCGGACGAAACGGGAAGGTTGGCGATGCCGTGAACTGGACCGATCTCATCTGGATCGCCGCCCCGATGCCCGCACGCGACTCGCCAAGTGAGATAAGATGGTCTTCCTCCAATGACTGCGTCGCCTGAGATCGATCTCGCTTTTCGGATCGGCACAGCCTTTGCGATCGGTCTCGTCGTTGGTGTGGAAAGAGGATGGCGCGAGCGCACTGCGGAAGCGGGAAGCCGGACGGCCGGCGTGCGCACCTACGCCCTCTCCGGATTGCTGGGCGGCGTCTTTGGAGCGCTTGCGTCCAGCACTCAATCCCTGCCGCTCATTGGTTTCGGCTTCATCGGCTTCTCGTTCGCCTTCGCTCTTTTCAAATTCCGCGAGGCCGTTCACGACAAGGACTTCAGCGTGACCGGCGTGATCGCAGCACTTACTGTCTTCGCGCTTGGAGCCTATGCTGTGGTCGGCAACGTGGAGATAGCTGCCGGCGCCGGCGTGGCGGTCGCCGGATTGCTTGCTGGCAAGGACATGCTTCATGGCCTCGTGGCCCGCCTCTCATGGGTGGAGTTGCGTTCTGTCCTCATGATCCTGGGCATGAGCGCCATCGTATTACCGCTACTCCCCGACCGCGCCCTGGACCCGTTCAACGGCGTCAATCCCTATGAGGTCTGGCTTTTCGCCATTCTTGTCGCCGCAGTCTCCTTTGCTGGATACTTCGCGCTCAAGTTCCTGCCCTCGCTGCATGGGATAGCCGTTGGCGCGATGTTGGGCGCACTGGTCTCATCGACGGCGGTTACGTTGGACTTCGCCAGGCGATCGCGCATGGATGGCGTCAATGCAGCCCTTGCCGGGGGTGCTTGCCTTGCGGCAGCCGTGTCGGTGGTGCGTGTGATGCTGATTGTCGCTATCATCGTGCCTGCCATGGTTCTAGAAACAGGGCCGCCGGCGCTCGGCGGCGCTCTCTTGTTCGCAGCGCTCGGGGCGATCCTGCTGGCCCATTCAAGCAAAGGCGAGAAGGGCGCGATAGCACCAGGAAATCCTTTCGAGCCCATAGCGGTGTTCGCGTTCGCGGCGATCTTCGCGGTGACCTCGCTCTGCGTGGCGTTGCTTCAGCATTGGCTCGGCTCTGTGGGTCTGCTCGCAGCGGCCGCAATTTCGGCGGTTGCCGACGTCGATGCAGCCGTGCTTGCCAGCCTGCGTCTGGCGGACAAGACCACGCCATCCGCCGTCGGCACGGCGATCCTGCTCGCGCTGGCGGTCAACGGATTGACGAAATGCGCCTATGCCGGCGCTCTGGGATCGGCGCGCTTCGCCGGACTTTACTGTGGCACCTCCGCGCTTGCGTTGGCGGTCGCTTGCGCCATTTACATTCTGATGAATGCTTGAAGCGGAAGCCTAGTGGCCGCTCCGGTTGAGGCACCTCACACCTCGGAATCCAAAAGTCGCTTACAACGCATGCCGAACAATGAGAGCGAAACGCAAGTCTTCCGGTCCTGCCCGTCGCCAGCATCAGCGCGCCCGCAGGCAATGCATCTACGGCCAGCAAGGGCAATGTCCCGAGATGTCACAGGAGCTCACCGCGGTTGACGGAGCCCGGAGCGCCACGCGCCGGTTGCGCTTGAACGAACAGTCGGACTCAAGCCTTCCCAAGAGGGATGTCAGATGTAGCCCGGCGGCTCCATCACTTGGAACCCGCTCGCGCGGGTCCTTGGTGAAGGAGTTCGTTGAAGCGGCTGATCTCCTGGAGGCGCGTGACATTCCCATCGCGCAGCGTATCAAAACGGTACGGAGCGGATTGAAGCGGAACAGCGCGTTGCTGCGACTCGCGCCCGACGCC
>JBOFUS010000537.1:0-1242 GCA_051652685.1 Beijerinckiaceae bacterium | reverse complement strand
CTTCGACTATCCGCAGCCCTCGCGCTTCAACATCACGGGTGGCTTCACCATCCAGCCTGAGTTTCTGGCGCTGTTGTTCGGCCTTGTCATCTACACCGCCGCCTTCATCGCGGAAGCGGTTCGCGCGGGCATCCTCGCGGTGTCGAGGGGGCAGACCGAAGCGGCCTATGCGCTTGGCGTGAAGCCCAAGCACACGCTGAACCTCGTGATCATCCCGCAGGCGCTCCGCGTAATCATCCCGCCGCTGACCAGCCACTACCTCAACCTCACCAAGAACTCGTCGCTCGCCGTGTTCGTCGGCTATCCGGACCTCGTCAACATCTTCACCGGTACGGTGCTGAACCAGACGGGCCAGGCCATCGAGGTCGTGGCCATCACCATGCTCGTCTACCTGACGATCTCGCTGACCACGTCGATGTTCATGAACTGGTACAACGCCCGCAAGGCGCTGGTGGAACGGTAAGAGAGACAGACCATGACCGACGCCAGCCTCTCTTCGGGAAAATCCGCCGCCTATCTGCGCTCGGGCGAGCCACCGGTTCTGCCGCCACCCATGGCGGTGTCAGGACCTGTGGCCTGGATCAGGGACAACCTGATTTCCAGCCCCTTCAACATCGCCATGACGATCCTTTCGGCATTCCTGATCTGGATGATCGTGCCGCCGTTCCTCAACTTCACCATCTTCGACGCGGTGTGGACGGGTGCGGACCGCGAGGCCTGCATCCTCACCGAGACGCGACAGACCGTAGGGGCCTGCTGGCCCTTCGTGACGGAGCGGTTCAAGTACTTCATCTACGGCTCCTATCCGATCGAGGAGCGCTGGCGGCCGACGATCTTCTTTGCGCTGCTCGCCATCTCCATTGTCTGGGTGCTGTGGCTGAACGCCCCGCGCCGTGATCTCGGCATTCTGTTCGCCTTCGTCTTCACGCCGATCGTCTCGTTCTGGCTGCTGTCGGGTGGTTTCGGCCTGAAAACGGTGACCACGAACCTCTGGGGCGGCATGCTGATCTCGATGATCGTGGCTTTCGCAGGCATCGTCTTCAGCCTGCCGCTCGGCATCCTGCTGGCGCTGGGTCGTCGCTCCAAGCTTCCCGCCGTGAAGCTCTTCTCGGTGATCCTGATCGAGTTCGTGCGCGGCGTGCCGTTCATCACGGTGCTGTTCATGGCCTCCAACATGCTGCCGCTGTTCGTGCCGGAGCAGTATGCGCCGGACAAGCTGCTGCGCGCACTGATTGCCGCCGT
>JBOFUS010000536.1:0-1498 GCA_051652685.1 Beijerinckiaceae bacterium | reverse complement strand
GCCGCGTCCTGCAACTGTTGTCAACGCTGGTCAGTCTGCCTCGCCTGTTGGCGACGCAAGGCCTTCGCATCGCCCGGCTGGAGCAGGCATTTGGCGAGCGGACTCTCGCCATGGAAACGCAGCTTGAAGCTTCTTTTTGTGCTGCTCAGGCCGGTCTTTGCGATCTTCGTGATGCGCTTCAGGAACTGGAAGCCAGCCGCCACGACAACACCGTGTCGATTGAAGCGCTTCGGTCCGCGTTGGCACTTTCTGATCAAGCCATAGAACAGCTTGCGCAGAACTTTGCGCAGACAATCGGTGAGATGAAAGCGGACAAGACGGTTGAGAATCTTCGCCGGGATCTGTCACAGATGCGCGCCGAGTTTGCCTTCAGCCGTGCGCGGATGCAGGAAGACATCCGCTATACGCAGCGGCAGGGTTTACAACGTGGTGAGACAGCGAAACCCACTCCCGCGTCTCCGGAGCAGGCGTTGAGCCCCACAAAGGAAACGCTCAACGAAATTTACCTGGCATTCGAGGAAGCCTTTCGCGGTGAGCAGGACACCATCCGTAGCCGGTCCGAGCGCTACATACCGCTGATGCCCGTGACGCTGGCCCATACGAACCTGCCGGTCGTTGATGTCGGCTGCGGGCGCGGTGAATGGCTACTGGCGCTGCGCGAAGCAGGCGTGTTCGGCTACGGAGTGGATCTCAACGCCTCCATGCTCGATGCGGCGAAGGCCAATGCACTCGATGTCATAGAAGCTGACGCTATTGCGCATCTTGAGGGGCTGGCAGAGGGGTCGTTGCGCGCTGTTACGGGCTTCCACATCATCGAACATTTGCCCTTCGATATTTTGGTGCGCCTGCTGGACGCATCCTACAAGGCTCTTGCTCCAGGTGGCGTCATTCTGTTTGAGACGCCCAATCCCGAGTGTCTGGTGGTCGGCGGCTACACCTTCCACCTCGATCACACCCACATCCGGCCGCTTCCCCCTGCGCTTATGCTGTTTCTGGCTCGCCAGCGCGGTTTCGCCGATGGCAGGATCATTCGCCAGCTCTCTGATATCGATCTGGAGCAGACGCCAAGTGTCTTCGAGCCGAAGGACGTCAATGACTGGTTTCAGCAGCCATTGGACTATGCGGTTTTTGCCCGCAAACAGTCCTGACGGCAAGGCGGCGACCAGCTCATGCGTATCGGCGTTGCAACCGTCTACACCCCGGGGATCTATGGCGGTGCCGAATTTCTGGCCGACGGCCTGATCACCGCGCTTGGGCAGGCTGGACACCAGGTCCATCGTATCATTGCACCTTTCCGCTATGGCCCGCTTGCAGAGACATCTGGATCAATGGAGCTGTGGCGGAAACAGGACTACGGGTCTTTCAACGGGGGGTTGATTGACCGGATCGTCCATCTCAAGTTTCCGACCTATCTTGGCTCCCACCCCGATGAGGTGGCCTGGCTACTCCACCAGCATCGACCGGCCTATGATCTGTTCGGCACCCCGCATGGTTTTCC
>JBOFUS010000535.1:0-5812 GCA_051652685.1 Beijerinckiaceae bacterium | reverse complement strand
CTCCCTGTCCGCCAGTTCTTGATGAAACGTCGCTATAGTACTTGGGGGCGGCACCAGGAATCGGATAAAACCGTTGGTTTTGCATCTCCGTCCACGGCCATCATTCCCGTACAAACAACGACGATAGTTCTGTCAATGGCTGGCTTCAATAGCGCCGCGGAACAGCAATTCTGCACGCCTCGGCTGGCCGGTTCTGCCACCGCATTCAACAGCGCTTCTCGTCGCTCCAAGATTTCACTTTGCGCTGCATCTTTCGAGCAATCTTACAACGCCGGCTTGAAAGGCATCAGGTCCGTAATGCTGCATCACGTCGACTTGCGCTTGACGCGCGCGCAGACGCGCCTCGACGGGGTCTTGCCGCAGACGGCGCAACTGCCTTGCGGCATCGTCCACGTCCGCCTCGTGCCACAGGCCGGGCGAAGAGGTGTCCAGCAAGGCCGGGGCGCGCACTGCTTTTGCGTCCACAAGATAGCTGTTTGTCTCGTTGAGATATTCGGTCAAGGGGGCCGCGCGCGTGGACACCACCGGCACGCCGCTTTGAACCGCTTCGGCGACGGTCAACGCGAATCCTTCGGCGCGATGCAAGGAAACATAGGCATCGAGATCAGCAAAACGCTGCAGATGATCAGAGCGGGTCCTGGCTTCCAGATCGATCGCGAGGTTAACGCCGCGGCTGCGCGCCAATTCCACCAGGCGTTCGACCCTTGGATGGCCTGCGCCGCCGGTTGCCACCGTAAAAATCACGTCAACCTGAGGGTCATTCGGGAAAGCGCGGGCCACCGCCTCAATCACCGCCTCCGGATTTTTGCGCCCGGTATCATTGCTGGCGTCAAAAATGAAACCCACACGAAATCGGGCGGGATCGCGAAGTGGACGTTGCTCTGATCTGACGTTGTCCGGATCAAGAGGGTAGGGAAGTGTTACGACACCGCGATCAGCAACACTTTGACCTATTGCGTTCGCAACAAAGGCATTGGGCGCAGCCAGCAGATGGAAGCGCTGGGCATGGGCAGCCCACCGCTCGGGCAAGCTTGCAAACTCCCAGACCCAGCAGCCCACCCTGTATTTGCCAGCAAGCATCCTGCGTCCGAGGCGCGCGAGCGTGTAGCTGGTGACGGGTGGATTGCCAAAAACCAGCATGATTCCCGGTCCCGCCGAGAGTGCAGGGAGTTCGGGAGGGGCTACGACAGCGGTTTGCTGCAACAAGGCCGTGACGTCACAGGTCTGGGTCTGGAAGCCAGCCCGTTCTAACCCCAGCGCGGTCAGGCGGGCGACTTCGCCCAGGCCGGTGGGAGCCTGAAGCGCGCCCACCACACAGATCGGGCAATCGGCTGGCAAGACCGGTGGACCCGGTATCCGTGGAGCCGCAGCCAGAGAAACCCTGTCGAACATCGCACGTCGCGTTTGGTGGGGAATGCGGCGCCAGAACCCGTGAAGCACCGGAATCATGACATTAAATGTCTTTCGAGGGCATCGATATTCGTCTGCCAGGCTGCATTGATGCCGGCTCGATCGACTTGCCCGGCTGCCCCTTGTGTCAATCGCTCCAGCAAGCCTTGTTCATCAAGGAGGCGTTGCATGGCTTCGGCGAGAACCGTGCCATCCGCACTTGCGAGAACAAGCGCGGAGTGCTCCGCCACCACTTGCTCGGTCAAGCCAGCCACAGCCGTCACAATAACAGGCCGACCGGCATAAAGTGCTTCGCTCACAACAGCCGATTGGGTCGCCTCTGTGTAGGGACAGATGATGACGTCGTGGGTGGCCATCATCATGTCCACTTCGGCTTCAGACAGGTTGCGGATTGGACTGACATCGACCTGGGGAATGGCTGAAAACATGGTCTTTGCCCATGGCCCCAAGGGACCATCGCCGGCCAGCGTCAAAGACCAGTCCTCCCGGCCCTGCAGCTGCAGGCAAGCTTCATGCAGCAGCTCCAGGCCCTTGTAAGCGATCATGCGACCAAGGAACAGGAACCTCAGGGGTGTCCCCGGTTGGCGCTGCTGGGGCGTCTGGCGCACAGCAGGTGCGAATGTGTTGATTGGCCAGACAAGAACCGGTTTGCCGTGGCTTTCAATCTGCGTGGCGCTCCAGGCGGAGAGTGCTACCAAAGCACGCATTTGCCGAATCAACCATCGCTGGCTCAGACGTTGCCAACGCGGCGCATAGTCGCCGGCATGGGGCACTGGGTCGTGCACCAGCAGCATGACTGGCGTGCCGCAAAACCGGCACAGGAGCACCAACGGCCACGCAAGGGCAAAGTTCATCGCAATAAGCACAAGGTCAGGACGGATTCTTTTCAGCGCCTGCACAAGGGCTGCCGCGTGGCGCGGTGCCCGCACAAGAACTCTGCCAGGCTCAGCCATTCCACTTGGGGCCTCGATCCGGAAAACCCGGGTGCCTTCGCGTTCAAGCGCGGGCAGATAGGGACTTGCGCCGTTGGCCAGCATGGCAACAGTCAGGTGAGGGCGAACTTGTTTCAGGTTCTGGATGAGCCGCGCACTGAGACGTTCGATGGCCGGACTACGACCTCCATACCAGATGAGCACGCGATCCAAGAGGTAAACCTTTTGCGTTGGTTCTGCCGAACTGGCCGTGGGCTGCGGACGACTGTTTGGACTTGATATTTTAGATAACTACCCTGGGTCTGTCGATACCCGCATCGCGCGCACACCGGCACCGGGTTAGCAGCAAAGCCGACGCGCTTGCAGGAATGACTTTCGACGTCACGTGCGGACTGGCACACCGCCATCCTTGTCAAGCCGCATCGTTTCGCCTAGGGGACCGTTATCGTTCGGCTTTTATAGCTTGATGGGCGCTGAGGCCTACACATTCTCGTCGCATTGCCTTCAAGCCTCATTATCGCATGCGGCACAGGGTGTGACGCAGAGTCAGGGATAGCAAAGACCAATGAAGACGGCCTTGATTACCGGCGTTACTGGCCAAGATGGCGCTTACCTCAGTCAGTTTCTGCTGAACAAAGGCTATGCGGTGCATGGCCTTGTGCGGCGATCCAGCACTTCCGATGTCAACCTTACGCGTCTGGAGTGGCTCGGCATTGCCAATGACGTTCATCTGGTCGATGGCGATCTGCGCGACCTTTCCGGGCTGATACGCACCTTTCGCGAGGTGAAACCCGATGAGGTCTACAACCTCGCTGCCCAATCCTTTGTGAAGGCTTCCTGGCAGCAGCCGATTTTAACCGGCGACGTTACGGCACTCGGGGTAACCAACGTTCTGGAGGCCATGCGGCTCGAGGCATCGGATGCACGCTTTTATCAAGCGTCATCATCCGAGATGTACGGGCTCATCCAGCAGGAGCGCCAGAGCGAAACGACGCCGTTTTACCCCCGTTCTCCCTATGCGGTCGCCAAGCTTTACGGTCACTGGATCACAGTGAACTACCGTGAAAGCTTCCATCTGCACGCGTCGAGCGGCATCCTGTTCAACCACGAGTCACCCCTGCGCGGCATTGAGTTCGTGACGCGAAAGGTCACGGATGGTGTCGCCCGCATCAAGCTGGGGCTCGCCAATGAGCTTCGGCTGGGCAACATTGATGCACAGCGTGACTGGGGCCATGCCCGGGATTATGTGCGCGCCATGTGGCTTATGCTGCAGCAACCCAAGGCCGACGACTACGTCATTGCGACGGGTGTAACGACAACGGTCCGTGATATGTGCCGGATTGCATTCGAGTATGTTGGTTTGTCACTGGAAGACCATCTGATCATTGATCCAAAGCTGTTTCGCCCGGCGGAAGTCGATGTTCTTTTGGGTGAGCCGGCCAAGGCGATGCAGGTGCTGGGGTGGGTGCCTGAAACACCATTGCGCGAAATGATCACCGAAATGGTTGCGGCTGACCTGAAGCGGTTGAGCCGATAAGCCGTGGGCGCAGCCTGAGGAGGCACACGCCATGACTGCAAAGGTGTGGGTCACGGGAGGATCCGGCTTCGTTGGCCGACATCTCCAGGCTGCCTTCGCGGCCGAGCACCCGGACGTAGCGATCCTGGCGACCGGGAACGAGATCGATGTCACAGATTTCGCCGCCCTGACGCGGGTCCTCGCATCTTTCGAGCCAGACGCGGTCGTTCATCTGGCGGCGGTTGCGGCGCCTTCAGAAGCCAAAGCGGATCCGGAACGGGCCTGGGCGATCAATCTGGATGGAAGCCGGCGGCTTGCGCGGGCCATCATGACCACCGGAGCAGGCCGCTGCCGGTTGGTTTTCGCCGGGAGCTCGGAAGCCTACGGAGCTTCTTTCAAACTGGGTTTGGCACCGATCACCGAGACGGCGCCATTGAACCCGCTCAGCCTCTATGGGGCGACAAAAGCGGCTGCCGATATTGCCTTGCGCCAGATGGCCCATGATGGACTGGATCTTTGCTGTTTTCGCGCGTTCAACCACACGGGTCGCGGCCAGTCGGCGCAATATGTCGTTGCAGCTTTTGCCAGCCAGATCGCTGCGATCATCAAGGGCAACGCACCTCCTGTGATTCAGGTGGGCAATCTGAGTGCGCTCCGTGACTTTACCCACGTCAAAGACATCGTGCGTGCCTACATGCTTGCGGCATTGGATCCGGAACCCTTCACTCCCGGGGATGCCTATAATCTGGCGTCCGGGGTGAGCGTCCCGATCAGTGCCATTCTCGATCGCCTTGTTGCGGCGGCCGGATGCAGGATCACGGTCGAGATCGATCCCGCCCGCTTGCGCCCCAACGAGATCGAAATCGTTTCGGCCAATGTCTCGGCAGTCGATCGCCGACTGGGCTGGCGGGCAGGCCATTCGCTCGATGAGTTGGTCGAGGATGTTCTTGCGGGAGCTTTGGCTGAGGCTTAGACGGAGCCGGGTTGGATCATGGCTGATCGACATCCACGGCGCTCAGGTTGCGACTTCAAAGCTGATTGATCCTTATCTGGCCCGTGCACGGGGTGGCGTGTGCTGCCAGGTTTCTGACGCAGGAAAACGCATGGTGATCGGCAGTACTGTACAGACTGTGTTTCAGTCTCGATTTCATGAGACGTTGGCAATCCGGATGGCGTTCAATGTCCGCCCTGAGCGAAGCCACTACGGCATCGTTCAACACTTCCAGAAGCGTGCAATGTTGTTCATCGATCACCGCAACGCCCACGGCGTAGAATCCCTGGCGGGAAACCGCTGATGGCCTCCCGTATCTTTGTGGATGTCAGCCGCACGGCGGGCTCCCCTTTTGTGACGGGTATCCAACGCGTTGTCCGCCAGTTGGTGGTGGCGCTCGCACAGGAAGCGGCCCAACGGCAGATCGAGATCATTCCGGTCATCATCACAGCGGATGGGGCGGTCCCCGTCCCTGCATTTGTCGACGAGGCGCAGCTCCCTTGGGCTCCTGTGCCAATCGGAACGGGTTTGCGGGGATTGAAGCAGCGCGTGCTGAGATTGATTTATCGCGTGGTTGGCCACCTTGCGGAGCGACGCACGCATTGGATCGAGGGCCTCCTTTTCACGGTCAGCCGCAAGATCTGGCGTCTGGGCAAAGCGGGCTTGAGGCTAATCATGCGCCCCGATCCGGTCCCCAAGGCGATCTTTCAGGCTGGCGATATCCTGTTGATGCCAGACAGTGCATGGTCGAGCGATCCATGGCAAAGCATTGCAGACATACGGGCGGCGGGAGGGCAGGTCTACGTCATCTGGTACGACATGATCCCGATCTTGCGGCCGGAGTTTTTCGACACGGAGTTGAGCAGCGCCTTTTCAGACTATCTTCAAAAGGTTCTCAGCAGTGTGGATGGTCTGATTGCAATCTCTAAAACGGTGCATACCGAGTTAAGCACCTATGTTGCC
>JBOFUS010000534.1:0-4858 GCA_051652685.1 Beijerinckiaceae bacterium | reverse complement strand
TTCGGCCAGATGATGGGGCCTGCCTCCGACAGGCGGCGGCTTGCTGCGCTCAGCCTCGGCCTGCAAGTCCTCGGCGTTGTCTGCCTGGCGTTCTCCGGCACCACATCCGAACCGCTGGTGATCGCTGGTGCGCTGCTTTTCGGTCTTGGCATCGGCAACGCAACCTCTTTGCCGCCGCTGATCGCTCAGGTCGAGTTCGCTGAAGTGGACGCGCCAAGGGTGGTGGCCCTGGTCGTGGCGATCGCGCAGGCGACATATGCTTTTGCGCCGCTCTGCCTTGGCCTGTTGCGGGAGCTCTGGCTTGCGCCCGATCAGCAGCTTCGCGCCGTCTGTCTGGCAGTTGTGGCCGTTCAGACGTTGGCCATCATCGTCTATCTCGCGGGCGGGCTCGGATCCCGCAATCGTCACGCCAAACTCACGGGTTCGTGACACATATTTCCAATCTGTAATGCGGCATTCACTTACCTTGAACCATTGGTTGCCTATATCCGCATTCATCTGACGTTCATCACATGCGGACGGTGGCGGGCTCGAACCTGCGACTGACGAGGCGGTCAAAATCGCATGGGTGAACAGTGGGGGCTATTACGCTTCCGCGCGGGAATGCCGGCGTCAGTCCGACAATCTGTTCGCGTTTTCCGGTTTTCCGGGAGGCGCGCTACGCCGGAGACGGTCCTGAACGGGGCCGGGAAGACCCATGTCTGCGTCGCTTTTGCCCTTTTCGTCCCATTCAGCCGTCGCCCGGTCAGCAAACCCGGCGCGCGATGAGCGACTGGATTTCATCCGCGGACTGGCGCTGGTGATGATCTTCATCGACCATATGAGCGGTAACGGGCTCGCCGCCTTGACCCTGCGGGCGTTCGGTTTCGCGGATGCAGCCGAGGTTTTCGTGTTCATCGCCGGAATGTCGGCCGTCTATGCCTATCGCAAGCGCTTCGCTCAGAATATCGCCGGCGGAACTGCGGCTGTTTTTGCGCGCGTATGCAAGCTCTACCTCGCGCACCTGGCGACTGCTGCAGTTGCCATCGGTTTCGCCATTCTCGTGATCTTGTCGGGATCGAGCTTCGACATGTCGAGCAAGCTCGGCCTCGCGCCGCTGGTCGAAGACCCCGTAGCGGCAGGCATCCGCCTGCTCATGCTCGGCTATCTTCCGCATCACCTTGATATCCTGCCGCTCTACGTGCTGCTTCTGTCCGCACTGCCGCTGGTCCTGATCGGTCAGCGCGTTCACTGGTCACTGCCCCTGGCGGGCGCGATGGTGATCTATCTGCTGGCGCGGGCCTACGCGCTCAATCTGCCGAACCTCGGCGGAGACGGCTGGTATCTCAATCCGCTGGCTTGGCTGCTGCTGTTCACGCTGGGTGCCACGGCCGCGCGTTTGACCCTTGACCGCGCATGGGACGGGCTTTCACGCAGCCTGATGCTGGCGATCACAATACTCGCGGCTTTCTACGTCGTTTTCGCGCTGCTGGTCGCTGCACCGTGGCAGAATTTCGGACCTTTCGCCGGCTTCGAAAGCCTTCTTGCGGTCTCGGTGAGCCCTGACAAAATGTTCCTCTCATGGCACCGGTTGCTTGATCTGCTGGCAAAGGCTTGGCTGGTCGCCGTGCTGATGCCGCGCGCGGCCGGCTTCATGCAAACCGGTGTCGGCGGCATTCTGTCGCGCATGGGCCGGCATTCTCTTCCGGTTTTCTCGCTTGGCATTTTCGCCTCGCTCGCCGGATCTGTCGCGCTATACGAGCTTGGTGGTGACCTTGGGTCGCAGATTGTCCTGACGCTCGCGGGCTTCCTGCTGATGGCCGGTCTCGCCTGGCGCCTTGACGGCGGCCGTCTCAGGGCGCGGGCACTGCTTCGGCGCCTGCGCCTGGCATAAGCGACGGACGACCGGCAGCGGGCGCGACCATTTCGGCCAGCAACTGGCCAACGCAGGCGTGCATCTCATCCGTCATGTGAAGGCCGTCCTGCACGGTCATGTCGGAATCGGCGACCTGATGCTTCTCTGCCAGTGACTTCATGACGGCGAATCGCCTGAAATGCAGCACGCGACCACGCGCGCCTTTTTTGGCTTCATCGTCGATGATTGCCTGCATCGGCAGCGAATCCGGATCGCGCAGCACAGCTGGCGCATACTGAAGGTCGAGTAGAATAACAGGGATGCCGCGCTCCGTCAGTGTGCGCAAACCCGCCTGAATCTCCTCGCGGCGACCCTGCACGCCCTCGTTGACAAGAACATCGTTGACGCCAAGCTGCCACACCACAAGCGAAGGCTTCAGCGCCAGCACGTCCGTTTCGAAACGGCCGAGCGTCTGGCGCATCGTCTCACCGCCCTTGCCCTTGTTGAAGACCTTGACGTCTGCCTGCGGCCAGAACCGGCGGAGCGCCCGCTCCATCGTAGCCGGGTAGAGCTTGTCCTTCGCGTTGCTCCGGATGCCTTCTGTCGATGACGATCCGACGGCAACAATGGTCATGGTCGAAGAAGGGACCATCGGTTGCGCAGCGTCGTAGGCCACGTCCCTCGCAGAACGGCAGGATCTCTCGTCCAATGGCGCGGCAGACAGCGGGGTAACAGCGGCAACAAGCGCAAGGCCGGCTTGAACAAGACGTCTGGTCAACGCGAATGCCACAAAACTGCCCCTGTTTTTTTCCGTCGTCCGTCGATAACTAGCCCGCGAAGCGCAGCATCTGCGGAGAAGAGTGAATGTCATCTGAACAGCAAAAGCGCCTTGCGGCCGTAAAGGCGCTTGAGCTGGTCGAGCCCGGCATGCGCCTTGGCCTCGGAACGGGCTCCACAGCGCGTCATTTCGTCGAACTTCTGGCGGAGCGCGTCGCCTCCGGGCTCAAGATCGTTGGCGTTCCCACGTCCGAAGCCACCCGCAGCCAGGCCGAACGTCTTGGCGTGCCATTGACGACACTGGAAGAAACCACCGAACTCGATCTGACAATCGACGGAGCCGATGAGTTCGATCCGGCCCTCAATCTGATCAAGGGCGGCGGTGCGGCGCTCCTTAGGGAGAAAATCGTCGCGATGGCCAGCCGCCGCATGGTGGTGATCGCCGATGGCTCCAAGCGGGTCGCGCGGCTTGGACGTTTCCCGCTTCCGGTGGAGGTCAATGCTTTTGGTCTTGCCGTGACAACACGGATGGTGCGGGACGCTTGTGGCGGGGTTCATCCACAATTGCGGATGAAAGCGGATGGTTCGGCGCTCGTCACTGACGGCGGACATCTGATCCTCGATCTGACGATGGGTGAAATCGAACATCCGGCTGCGCTGGAGCTTGCACTCTGGCGGGTTCCCGGAGTTGTCGAAACCGGGTTGTTCATCGGCATCTGTGAACGCGTGGTGCTCGCCGGGGAAGACGGGGTTGCCGTTCTGGAGCGGAGCGCGTAATGCGAATGGGATTCCAGTCCAACAGACCGAAAGCGATTGACCGATGAAGCGGTTTGCCATGCCTGTTTTTGCGGCTCTCGTCCTTCTGGCGGCGACGGGCGCAATCGCGCAGCAGGCGCCGGCAACAGCCACGGCCCCTGCGCCGCCGCTTCCGCCGCTCACCGAGTCGCATCTGACACTGGCGCGCGAAGTGGTGATCGGCTCTGGCCTGTCGCGCAGTTTTGAAGGGATGTCTGCCCAGATCGCCGACCAGATGCGCGTGGGATTCTCGCGTCAGCGTCCGGAATTGATCAAGGACTTCGAGGAAGTGCTGAAGCCCATCGTCGCCGACATGAGCCGACAGTCCGGCCAGATGATCACTTCGGCATCCACCCTGTTTGCACGCCGTCTCACCGAAGCGGAGCTGAAGGACATCTCGACGTTCTTCAAATCGCCGGCAGGTCAGAAGTACGTGACGAACCAGCCGCAGCTTCTCAATGATCTGTTCGCCGAAATGCAGGTGTTCAGTCAGACCATGGGCAACATCATGAGCGACCGCGTGCGCGACGAAATGCGCAAGAAGGGTCACCAGCTCTGAAAGAGCAGGCAGTCAATTCAGCCAGGCTGGCGACAGCGCTCGCTTTCGCCAGTTCAATCTTTCTCGGTGTTGCCTTGCCGCTGGCCATGGCTCCGGCATCGAAATCCTCTGCTTTGATCCTGGGACTTGCCGCACTTGCCGCGCTTTGCGCGACGGGCCTGAAGCTGGGCTTTGGCGGACTTGTCCGACGGATCAAAGCGATCGACGGTCGCTGCGTTGGGGTTTGCGCGGCATTTCTGTTGCTCTGTGTCGTCTCCATCAGTTGGTCACACGCGCCCGCTGCCTCGGCCCGTCAGTTCGTCGAGTTTCTTGTGCCAACCTGTTTCGGCGTGGTGGCGGTTCTTTGTTTTCCTCTGATTGCGCCGGGCCGCCGTGCGATCTGGTGGTGCGGCGCAGCCGCGCTGACCGGCATCGTGATCGCTGCGGATATCAAGTTTGGCCTCGTCCTGCGTGAAGTGACCGGTGGACGCGTGCAGGCTTACAGTTACAACCGTGGCATTGTGCTTCTTTGCGTTTTGTTGTGGCCCCTTCTGGCGCTGGCAATAGCCGAAGGCAGGCGCAGCCTGATCATCTGCATCGTTCCTATCGTGGCGGCAGTCGCCATGGGAGAGAGCGCGACGGCCTGGCTTGCGTTAATTGTCGGATGTCTCGTCTTCCCGGTTGCCTTGCTGTTGCCGCGTCTCGGCAGGTGGATCGGCCTCGCTCTGGTGCTACTGTTGCTCGCTATATCACCGTTTGCTGGAACGATTGCCAGTCGAACAATGGGCGTGGCGGTGGATGCGGCCATGCCAAGTGCCCATGCCGGTGACCGCATCGCGATCTGGCAAAGTTTCGAGGCGGCCGCGCAACAGCGTATCTGGTTTGGCAATGGCTTTGGTTCCAGCTTGAACCTC
>JBOFUS010000533.1:0-3056 GCA_051652685.1 Beijerinckiaceae bacterium | reverse complement strand
TTCGCCAGTGTCAGCTTGCGCTCCGCCATCGGCCGGTAAAGCCCGGCCACGATTTTCGCTTTGAGGAGATCGTTTTCCGCGTCGGGAAGACCAGGCGCCGCGAAGATGTTGTCTTCCCTCGCGTGAACTTCTGGCTTGTTAGGGCCTACGGCAGCTCCCCGGTTGCGCTTCCCGCGCTGTCGTTCCATCCTGCTCCCAGCATAATTCCTTGAGGAGGCTCCCATGTCCGCAGCCATCGTCGGCTGGCACCACATGCCGTTTGGCAAGCATGACGCGCTCACCATCGAGCAGATGGTGGTCGATGTCGCGACCAAGGCGATGGCGCATGCAGGCATTTCGCCGGACGAGGTGGATGAGATCGTGCTTGGGCATTTCAACGCCGGCTTCTCGGCGCAGGAGTTCACAGCCTCGCTCGTGCTGCAGGCCGATGACCGGTTGCGCTTCAAGCCGACGACGCGGGTGGAGAACGCCTGCGCGACCGGCTCGGCGGCCGTTCACCAGGGCGCACGCGCAATTGCGGCCCGCGCCGCGCGCATCGTGCTGGTGGTGGGAGTGGAGCAGATGACCACGACGCCTGGTCCAGAGATTGGCCGGAACCTGCTGAAAGCGTCCTATCTGCCTGAGGATGGGGACACGGTGGGCGGGTTCGCCGGCGTCTTCGGCAAGATCGCGGCGCAGTATTTCCAGAAGTACGGCGACCAGTCCGACGCGCTCGCCATGATTGCTGCCAAGAACCACAGGAACGGCGTCGGCAACCCTTATGCCCAGATGCGCAAGGACATCGGCTTCGATTTCTGCCGGCAGGAGAGCGACAAGAACCCCTTCGTCGCGGGCCCCCTGAAGCGCACCGATTGCAGCCTCGTGTCGGATGGCGCGGCGGCCATCGTGCTGGCGGACCTCGAAACCGCGCTGCGCATGAAGCGCGCCGTACATCTGCGCGGGCTGGGCCATGCGCAGGACTTTCTACCCATGTCGAAGCGGGACATCCTCGCCTTTGAGGGCTGCACCGTCGCCTGGAGCCGCGCGCTGAAGAAGGCTGGCGTTGCACTCTCCGATCTTTCCTTCGTGGAGACCCACGACTGTTTCACCATTGCCGAACTCATCGAGTACGAGGCCATGGGCCTGACGAAGCCGGGCGAGGGCGCCACGGCCATTCGGGAAGGCTGGACGGAGATGGGCGGGCGGCTGCCGGTCAATCCGTCCGGCGGCCTCAAGTCCAAGGGACACCCCATCGGTGCGACCGGCGTGTCAATGCATGCGCTGACGGCGATGCAGCTGACGGGTGAAGCGCCGGAAGGGATCCAGGTGAAGAACACCAAACTTGGCGGCATCTTCAACATGGGTGGCGCGGCGGTTGCCAACTACACAAGCGTGCTTGAGCGGGTGCGGTAGGGCAGTTTCCGCGCAAGCCGTCATCCTGAGCCTGTCGAAGGATCGACGGCGGCACGCGGGTAAGGCGCATGGGAAATCCTCGACCCTTCGACAAGCTCAGGGTGAGGATTTCTGAAGATGACCAGGCTTTGGAACACGCGAAGCAGTTTCGGGGGAACGATACTCATGACCAGATTCGCCGCGCTCCTTGCGCTTGCCGTCTCCCTCGCGCCGGGACAACTCGCGGCCCAGCCTACGCCACCCAACCCGGATATCATCAACACGACGGAAACCTTCCGGCAGTCGGAGGCCGTGAAAAAGCGCTATGGCGACGTGAAGGTGGACCTTGCCGCGCCTTCGCTGAAGCCGGGTGTTACAGGCTTCACCAGCCACGAACAGATGATGACTTTCCTGAAGGACACCGTCGCCGGCAACCAGCGCGCCGCGCTTATTTCGGCTGGCGCATCGCAACAGGGCCGCGAGATCCCGCTGCTGCTTTTCACCGCCGAGGGCGACCGCGCGCTTTCCACTGCCGCCAGCCGGACTGACCGGCCAGTTGTCTGGTTCATCGGCCTCCAGCATGGCAACGAGCCTGCCGGCGGCGAGGCGATGCTGGCATTGGCGGCTGAACTCGCGAGGCCGGAGGCTGCGGCTCTCTTGTCGAAGGTTACAGTCGTCATCGTGCCCCGCGCCAATCCGGATGGTGCCGCCTCCTTCGAGCGCGCCACCGCCAACAAGGCCGATCTCAACCGCGATCACCTGCTGCTGTTCCTGCCGGAGGCGCGTGCGCTGCACCGGGCGCTGCGCGATCTGCCGCCTGACGTGGTGTTCGACCACCACGAATTTTCGGTGGCGAACCGCTGGATCGACAAGTTCGGGATGTTGCAGGCGGCGGACGCTCTGTTCCTGCAGGCCACGCATCCGCTGGTGCCGAAGGAAATCTCGAGTCTCGCCGAACAGTTGTTCCGCCCTGCGGTCGACAAGGCGTTGGCCGCGCATGATCTCACGGGCTTCTGGTACTATACGACCAGCAACCGAAAGTCCGACCTCGTCGTGTCGATGGGCGGCAACAACCCGGGTATTGCGCGCAACGCGCTTGGGCTTGCCGGTGCCGTGTCGTTCCTCATCGAGACGCGTGGCGTCGGCATCGAGCGCGAAGGATGGCAGCGGCGCGTGGCGACCCACGTGCTCGCCGCCCGCGCGGTGCTCGCAGCCGCTGCCGGTGAGGGGCCGAAGCTGAAGCAGGCCATCGACACTGGCCGCAAGGCCGCCGCCAGCGCGACCGCGCCGCTCGTCGTGGCGGCCACCATTCCCGCCAACGATCTCGCCATCCCGCTCATCCATCCGGAGACGGCCGAGAAGAAGAACGTCACGGTCAAGTTCCAGGACAGCCGCAGGATCGAGCCCACGGTGACGCGCCCGCGCGCCGCCGGCTATGTTCTCACCGGCCAGCAGGCGGGCGCGGTGGAGCGGCTCAGGCTCAACGGCGTCGTCACCTGCAAGCTGGCATCCGGCGCAGAGATCGCAGTGGAGGCCTATGCGCTGACAGCGGTGGCTGCCACGGCTGGGCGGGAGAACATCAACCCGGACGCGACGCTGAAGGCGACGCTGGCACCCAGGACGCTGAAGCTCGCAGCCGACGCGGTGCTCATCCCCATGGCACAACCCGCCGCCGGCATCGTCGC
>JBOFUS010000532.1:0-6338 GCA_051652685.1 Beijerinckiaceae bacterium | reverse complement strand
GCTGGCCCTCGGAGACAACCTGAATCTTTGTCGGCTTGTGGATCAGGCGCACAGCTGATTCCACCTTGTTGACGTGCTGGCCGCCGGCGCCGCCCGAACGCATGGTTTGCGTCTCCACATCGGCCGGGTTCAGATCGATCTCGATGGCGTCATCGACGACGGGATAGACGGTCACGCTTGCAAAGCTTGTGTGCCGCCGCGCATTGGAATCGTAGGGTGATATCCGCACCAGACGATGCACGCCGGCCTCGGTCTTGAGCCAGCCGAAGGCATTGCGCCCCTTCACCTGGATCGTGGCCGACTTGATGCCGGCTTCTTCACCATCGGAGCGGTCCATCAGCTCCACCTTGAAGCCGCGACGCTCGCACCAGCGGCTGTACATCCGGAACAGCATGTTTGCCCAGTCCTGGCTCTCGGTGCCGCCGGCGCCCGAATGCACCTCGAGGAAGGTGTCCATGCCGTCGGCTTCGCCCGACAGCAGCGCCTCGACCTGAAGTGTCTGCGCTTCCTTCTCAAGCCGCTTCAGAAGGACTTCGCCTTCCGTCACCGTCGCCTCGTCGTCTTCCATTTCGCCAAGTTCGATCAGCGTCTTGGCATCGTCGAGTTCGCGCTCGAGCCTTGCAATGCCCGTCAGCCGCGATTCGAGGTCGGTTCGCTCGCGCATGACTTTCTGCGCGGCGGCCGGATCATTCCAGAAGTCCTGGGTTTCGACGAGCGCGTTCAGCTCCGCGAGCTGCCGCTGGGAAGCATCCCAGTCAAAGATGCCTCCTCAGCAGGCCAACGGACTGCTTGATTGAATCGACAAGGGCCTGATGCTCGGCGCGCATGTTTCACCGGTTGAGAGAAATGAACTGGGCGAACGGGCCGCTCCGCAGAGCCGCCCGTCTATTACGAAGGCCACAGGCTGTAAACGGCGTTTGCCGCCTCAATAAAGACCGCCGGTGCCGGAAGACACAGAACCTCCACCGCCGCCGCCACTCCGCACCGAAGCAGAGGGGTTGACGAAGGTGTCCGGCGGACCTGTGCCGGGCTTGAACGCCTCAAGGATGGCGTCTTCGCCAGCTCCGACGCGCACGCCGGTGCCACGGCTGACGCGGATCAGCTTCATCTCGCGTGGCACGCGGAACTTCACATCCGGCTTGTCCTTGAGAGCCATACCCATAAAGTCACGAAACACCGGGGCCGCATACTGACCCGCCGTTGCCGAATCGCCCAGCGACTTCGGTTTGTCGAAGCCCATGAAGACGCCGACCGCGAGATCGGCCGAGTATCCGACAAACCAGACGTCCTTCGAGTCGTTTGTCGTTCCCGTCTTCCCGGCGAGTGTCCGGCCCAGCGGTTTGACGGCCGTACCGGTGCCGCGCTGGATGACACCTTCCAACATCGATGTGATCTGATAGGCCGACATCGGATCGATGACGCGCTCGCGGCTGTCCCGAAGGCGCGGCTCATCCTGATTGGAGAAGCGGTCCGACTGGCAGCCGTTGCAGATGCGCTCGTCATGCTTGTAGATCGTCGCACCATAGCGGTCCTGAATGCGGTCGATCAGCGTCGGCTTGATGCGGCGGCCGCCGTTGGCCAGCATCGAGTACGCCGCCGTCAGCCGGAGCACGGTTGTCTCGCCTGCACCAAGTGACATGGCGAGCACGGGCAGCATGTCGTCATAGATGCCGAAACGCTTCGAGTACTCGGCAATCAGCGGCATGCCGACATCACGCGCAAGACGGATCGTCATCAGGTTCTTCGACTGCTCGATCCCGTAACGCAGCGTGCGCGGTCCCGCAGTGCCGCCATCGTAGTTTTCGGGCTTCCAGATGCCAAGCGTACCGCCCTGGTCGATCTCGAAGGGCTCGTCGACAACGATGGACGACGGTGTGTAGCCGTTGTCCAGCGCGGTCGCGTAGACGAAAGGCTTGAACGAGGAGCCGGGCTGCCGGTTTGCCTGCGAGGCGCGGTTGAACTCCGACTGGTCATAAGAGAAGCCACCGACCATCGCGAGCACCCGGCCCGTGTGCGGGTCGATGACGGTGATCGCGCCGGAAATTTCTGGGAACTGGCGGAGACGCCACTGTCCCTGCCGCCCCTCGATTGGTTCAGCGTAGACCACGTCTCCCACCGAAAGCGACTGGCTCAACCGACGCCGTGTCCAGCGTGCAGCATCCGCAGCGATAACGCCGATCAGCCTCTCGCGGTCCACGATGCCACCCGGCAACCGCCTCGGCTGGATGCCGATGCGCGCCTGTTGATCGGTCACGTCAAGGACGATGGCGGTGCGCCACGGCTGCACATCACTGTAGAGCGGTTCAGCCGCAAGCGCCGCGCCCCAGTCACCTGTAGCAGGCAGCTTCTTTTCCGCTCCGCGCCAGCCGCGCGCCTCGTCATAGCGGACAAGCCCGTCCATCAGCGCCTTGCGCGCCATCACCTGGAGACGCGGGTCAAGTGTGGTGCGGACGGAGAGACCACCCTCTTCCAGTTTCTTGTTGCCGTAGCGCTCGGCGAGTTCGCGCCGGACATCCTCGGCGAAGTAGCCGGAGTTCAGGAAGTTTGCCGACGTCGCCCGAAGATTCACGGTGAGCGGGTCTGCCTTCGCCTTGTCGGCGTCCTCGCGTGTCACGAAACCGTTATCGACCATCCGCTCGATGACCCAGTTGCGGCGGATGATGGCCGACTCTCGCTTGGTGATCGGGTGATAGTTGTTGGGGCCCTTGGGCAGCGCCGCGAGATAGGCCATCTCGGGAAGTGTCAGCTCATGGACGGATTTGTTGAAAAACTCGAGCGCGGCAGCGGCGACGCCGTGCACGTTGCGGCCGGGAATCACCGTGCCAAGGAAGATCTCGTTCAGGTAAAGCTCGAGGATCTTGTCCTTCGAAAAGGTCGACTCGATCCGCATCGCAATCAGCGCCTCGCGAATCTTGCGGTCAAAGGAGCGCTCATTGGTCAGCAGGAAGTTCTTGGCGACCTGCTGGGTTATGGTCGAGGCACCCTGCTGGCGTGCGCCGGGGTTGCGCGCCAGCACCAGAGCGGCACGCGCGATGCCCTCCGGATCGATGCCGTTGTGCCTGTAGAAGTTCTTGTCCTCCGACGACAGGAACGCGCTGATGAGCAGGCGCGGCATCGCCTGGATTGGCAAATAGAGACGCCGCTCCTTGGCGTACTCGGCCAGCAGTCCGCCGTCCGAAGCATGGACGCGGGTCATCACCGGCGGCTCGTAGTTCTGCAATTGTGCGTGATCAGGCAGGTCCTGCGAGTACTTCCAGACCACATAGCCGGCCACGGCCGCAGCGGCCAACCCGACGAGGGTGGCACCAGCGAACAGAAACGCCATGAACCGGAAAATCAGGCGCATAAGCCCGGGCCTCGCAGGAAGTTTGCATGAAAGCGGATTACAAACGCCGAAGCGCAGATCATACATGAAAACGGGGCGTGAATGCCAGCCCGGACGCTTTCATAGGGTGCTCTTTTTGCGACGACTGTGACCATCCTGCGGCAACCCGCGAAATAACGCTCTTTCAAGGTGATTTCTCCTGCGCCGGAGCAATTTTCTGGTCAACGAAGCGCTCCACGGCCTCCGCGATGGCGTCTACGGTGTTCCTGCGCCAGTCATCCGTCATCATCACCTTTGCCTCCTCGGCGGTCGTGAGATAACCCAACTCCACCAGAACCGAGGGAACATCGGGCGCACGAAGCACGCGGAAGCCCGCGCCGCGCAGGGGATTTTTGTGCAGGCGCGTCGCCTTGGGCAGTGTAGCAACAAGCCCGCGGGCAAAATGGCCCGAGAAGGCGCGCGATTCCCGGCGTGCGAGATCGAACAGGATGTCTGACACATCATCCTGCTCCTCCTTCGATTCCACGCCACCAGCCTGATCAGCACGGTTCTCCCGCTCGGCAAGGCGCGCCGCGCCCTCGTCGGTTGCGCGTTCGGACAGTGTGTAGACGCTCGCCCCCCTCACCTCGGTCTCGTCAGGAACCGCGTCGGCATGCAGCGAGATAAAGAGCGCGGCCTTGGCCTGCCGCGCGATTCTTACCCGGTCGCGCAGCGGCACGAAGATATCCGCCGTGCGCGTCATCTGCACGCGCACCTTGCCGCCGCGCTCCAGCCGCTCGCGCAACAGATGTGCCATATCCAGCACAAGCGTTTTCTCCTGCTCACCGGCGGGGCCCGCAGCACCCGTGTCCGCGCCGCCATGGCCGGGGTCGAGCATGATCAGCGGCTTGTCGGCCGGTGAGGCTGTCTTTGCCTTCACGGAACCGGTGATCAGATCGTCCGCGCCGCCGGGTGCAAGGCTCATGAACGTGGCGCGATCCGCACCTGCAACCCGCACGACAAGGCGATGCCCGCCGCCCTCCAGCGGCAGGAAACGCTGCTCGGCCACGCGCGCCGGGCCGGAAAGCTCGATGATCACGCGCCCCTGTCCGCGCATGAACGCGCCGAAGCGCACAGCTTTCACCAGCCCTCCTGCGCCGATCAACCGGGGGGGAGCCGCATGGAAGCGCGCGCCTTCGAAATCGAGAATCAGGCGATCAGGCCTTGGTATGGTGCTGATCTGCGCAGCGACGGCGCGGGAAATGTCGATCACCAGATCAGCTCCTGACGAATCGCGCGTCAGGGCGACCTGCGTGATGATGATCGCAGGCGGCGGCGTGAGGTTCGCATTCGCCTGCACGGGACCTGCAAGGAAGAAGCCAAAAAAGACGCAAAGCATCACGCCGGCTGCGCAAGCGGCCGCAACCAGCCTGGAGGCACGCCAAGCCATGTGTTTCAGCGTCTTTCCCACGTTCCCTCGATCAGACAGGGCGTCATTGCTCGGAAGCCTCCGACCGGAACTTGACAGAAAAAACGCAAAAGAGGGTTAACGGTCGCTTTCCGGGATGCGTTGGCACCCCTTCGACCGCAATCGCTTATCTGAAAACGGCGGCTTGCCAAATGCGCCGCATTGGCGTTACACGGGCTAGGCCTGTGAGAAGCAGCCGAACGCGTGACTGCCTGCGGAGATTGACGAAAAGTCAGACCCGCCTGGTGACGCTTCACCGCTTCCGTTGGCGCTCTGGGCCGCACAGGCGGCCTGTGGATCCGAGAAACATGATGACGTCAGTCGCTTCGCGTCTTGTCGAGACCGGCCTCTCCGCCGTCGTCATCTCCCACGCTTTCGCTGGCGCACAGACCATATCGGGCCACGCCCCGGATGGCGCGCGCGCCCAATCCCGCACTTTCATCCCGCGCCGCCTGCAGCCTGATCGACGGACGAAGTTCCCTCCGATCGCTGCGATAAAGGCCGCGCCAACGAGTAGATTCAATGGCCAACAACAGAATGCTGATCGACGCATCCCATCCGGAAGAGACCCGGGTCGTGGTGCAACGCGGAAACCGCATTGACGAGTTCGATTTCGAGAGCGCGTCCCGCAAGCAACTTCGGGGAAATATCTATCTCGCCAAGGTGACACGCGTCGAGCCGTCGCTTCAGGCGGCCTTCGTGGAGTACGGCGGCAACCGCCATGGCTTCCTCGCCTTCAGCGAAATCCACCCCGACTACTACCAGATCCCGGTCGCAGACCGCATGGCGCTGTTGGAGGAAGAGGCCCGCTTCGCCGAGGAGTCGGAGGGCGATGGCCAGGACGGTGAGGGTCGTGGCCGGGAGCGCAACGGCGAAGGTCGTGACCGCAATGGCGACAAGCAGGGACGTGGCCGCCGCGGCCGCCGCCGCCGTGGCCCGGCCCCGCGCCGTGCAGAGGGTTCGGAAACGGTCAGCGCCGATGCGCCTGAAGGTGAAGCTGCGGAAACCATGGTCGACGGGGATGTCGATGCAACAGGTGCCGAAGCGGAAGAGAATGCGGCCTACGAAGCTGATGTGGCAGCCGACAGCGCAGGCCGTGACGACCGGTCAAGCGAAGATACAGCTTCTGACGATTCAGGAGAGGATGACGAAGAAGCCACCACCGAGCCCGAGGAGCAGGTGGAGCAGATCGGCGGCGGCGGCAGCACCGATGCGCTGGACGACATGCGCGAGCAGCGCCGCGCCTTCAAGCCGCGCCGCCAGTACAAGATACAGGAAGTGATCAAGCGCCGGCAGATCCTGCTGGTGCAGGTTGTCAAGGAAGAGCGCGGCAACAAGGGCGCTGCCCTGACAACCTATCTCTCGCTCGCCGGCCGCTACTCGGTCCTGATGCCGAACACGCCACGCGGCGGCGGCATAAGCCGCAAGATCACCAGCTCGACCGACCGCAAGCGGCTGAAGGAACTCGCGACCGCACTGGAGGTGCCGGACGGCATGGGCGTCATCCTGCGCACGGCGGGGGCCAACCGCACCCAGCCCGAAATCAAGCGCGACTTCGAATATCTG
>JBOFUS010000531.1:0-1983 GCA_051652685.1 Beijerinckiaceae bacterium | reverse complement strand
CTGACCACCCGCTGCGATGCGGCAGGCATCCCCGTGGTGATGTTCAACCGGGGACAGGACGACCCCCGCCTCAGCGAAGTGACGTCCGACAATCTGGCGGGCGGCCGGCGGGCGACGGAGCATCTGATCGCCAGCGGCCGCCGCCGCATCGCCCATATTATGGGCTGGCAAGGTTCCTCCACCGGTCGCGACCGGGCGGAGGGTTTCCGGTTGGCGATGGCCGACGCGGGGCTTGAACCCTTCGCGATGATTGACGGCATGTACAGCCGAGAAACGGCGGCGGCGGTGACGCGCGACATGTGTTCAGGCACAACTCGCCCTGACGCCATCTTCGTCGGCAACGACCACATGGCCTTCGCGGTGATGGACGAGTTGCGCTTCGATCTGGGCCTGCGCGTTCCCCAGGATGTTGCGGTGGTGGGCTACGATGACGTGCCGATGGCCGCCTGGCCAGCCTACAACCTCACCACTATCCGCCAGCCGGTGAACAGGATGGTGGCCGCGACGGTGGAGGCGTTGATCGGGCGCATTGAGGGAGATCACGCGCCACGGAGGGTAAGGATCGATGGGCCCTTGGTGGTGCGGGGGTCGGGGTGATGGGGCCTTGGGTGGCTGCGATCATGTCAACGCGACACATGCATCTGCACGTGACATATCACATCTCCAAATTACTGGTCATCTCAGGACTTCGATTTGTCTTGGAAAGAGCCGCAAAATGTGGAGCGCGGGGAAACCCCGCGCTTGCTATGACTGTTGACGGGATGACGCATACGCTTTCAAAACGTTCTGCATGCGCGTGAGATGTCCCCGACCCTGTGCCTGGGAATAGAAAAACGCGAACACCTCGGGGTCAAGCTTCAGGTGAACAGACCTTGGCTTCCTGGGCCCTTCCACTTTCGCCTTTGCCCAGAACTCCGCGCCAAGATCCTCGCCTTCCGGCGCGTCCGGGTTGTGAAAAAGCTCACCCTTCTCCTTCATCCGCTTGATGTCGGCGAGCAATGCCCGCTTCATAATTTGATCGCTCATCGCGACCTCCTTTCCATCCTGTAATGAGTCGGGTTACGCCATTTCGCTCGGTGTGCACGACCACGAAACACTCGCCATCGACCACACCCAAAGAGATCCATCTGTCCTCACCATAACCCTCACGGTTGTCGAACCTCGTGAGAACCTGACCCTCAAAAATCTGGGCTGGATAAACAAAATCGACATTGCGCTCTTTGATAACCTGCTGCCGCTTATTCTCGTCCCACTCGAAATTCATAAAGTATCTCCATACTTTGGGACTCTCGATATTCTGACGGGCCGAGCGCTGCAATTCCCTCCTAATCCATTCATGATACACTAAAAGTGGACATTTATCGAGTGCTGTTTGCCCGACGAAAATCGGTCCTTGCATCGCGTCGCAGACATTTGGACGTGCCTTGGAAATCGCGGCGTCTCTAGCGAAGGCGATACGGCGGGGTCCTGTGACAGGCAATCAGGTGACATGATCACAATGGTCGAAACACAGAACCAAAGGCAATCGCCTAAAGGCGCACATCGTTGTACGGCGCTTGTCATTCCCGGCCGGAGCGAAGCGGAGGGGAAGGGAATCCAGCACGACGGTGGAGCGCAGCCGGCAAGCGTGGCTCTGGATCCCCTTCCCTCGCCTGCGGCTCGCCAGGGATGACAACCGAAACAGGCGATAATCCAGTTCGAGCGATGACCCTGACACGGAACCCCTGAAGAGGCACAACTCCCAAGTTCGCCCTGTTCCCAAAGCCCCACAAACACCCGCCCTTTCTCCGCAAGCGAAGCGAGGGACGCGCGGCAAAGTCAGCGCCTCGTGTAGTGAGCGTTCCTCTCCCCGCATGCGGCAGGACTATCGCATATGAACGCCGATGTTTCCGTCGACCTCACCCTGAGCTTGTCGAAGGGTCGAGGTCGATGGCGCTGAGCGGCGAAATCCTCGACCCTTCGACAAGCTCAGGGTGAGGATTT
>JBOFUS010000530.1:0-4891 GCA_051652685.1 Beijerinckiaceae bacterium | reverse complement strand
TCTATCTGGAGGCGGGCGCGATCCACGGCTGCGTGCTCGCCTTCGAGGACCGGCCGCTGGTCTACATGGAAGACGTCGGCCGCCACAATGCGGTGGACAAGATCGCCGGCTGGATGTTCCGCAACGGTGTCACGGGCGGCGACAAGCTATTCTACACCACTGGCCGGCTGACATCGGAGATGGTGATCAAGACCGCGCGCATGGGCATTCCCGTGCTTGTCTCCCGCTCGGGTTTCACCGCGTGGGGCGTCGAACTGGCGCGCCGCATCGGCATGACGCTCATCGGCAGGGCGCGGGGAAAGCGCTTCGTGGCGCTGGCGGGCGAGAGCCGCATCGTCTTCGATCAGGATCTGGCCTATGTTGAAGATGAGTCGGCGAAGAATCGCCGCAAAGGTGCCGACGAATGACGGTGCCCACGAACAACGATAAGGGAGAAAAAGCTCTCATGATCCTCGGCGTGATTCTTGCTGGCGGGCGCGCCACGCGCATGGGTGGCGGCGACAAGCCGATGAGGGTGGTGGGTGGCAAGCCGATCCTCGAGCGTGTGCTGCGTCGGATTGGCCCGCAGGTCGAGCGGCTCGTGATCAATGCCAACGGCGATCCAGAGCGGTTTGCGGACTACGAGCTGCCGGTCCTTGCCGACGAAATCGAGGACTTTCCCGGGCCGCTCGCCGGCATTCTTGCAGGACTCGACTACGCGGCCGAAATGACCAAAGCCGGGCATGTGCTGTCGGTGGCGGCGGATTGTCCCTTCCTGCCCGCCGATCTTGCACCGCGCCTGCTCGCGGTGATGCAGCTCCGGCAAGCGCGCATCGCCGTGGCCCGTTCGGGCGGATGGGCGCATCCTACCATCGCGCTTTGGGACGTGTCGCTGCGCCATGATCTGCGCCGGGCACTGACGGACGAAGACGTTCGGAAAATCGACCTTTTCACGGCGCGCTACCCGGTGGCAGAGGCCGAATGGCCCAACCTGCCCTTAGATCCTTTCTTCAATGCCAACGCACCGGAAGATCTGGCAGTGGCCGAAGAGATTGCCCTGCGCCATCCGGCCGCATAGCGGCTATCTGCGAAGGCTGCCGGTCGTGAGCTTGGCGGCGACAGCCCCGGCCGCGTCGCGACCGGAGAAATAGGCACCGCCGGCGGTCATGGAATAGACGCCTGCCGTCGCCTCGCCCGCGAACCAGATCCGCTCGCCGACCGGCTGCCTGAGCAGATCGCGCGAGGACAAGCGGCCCGGCAACGCGACTGCATAGCTGCCATGGCTCCAGGGATCGTTGCTCCAGGCAACAAGGCTGCCCTCGCGAAACGCCTTTGCGGCGCCTGCGCCTGCAAGCTTGCGGAAACGCTCCAGCGCGTAGTCCACCGCCGCCGCCTCGCCGTCCTTGACCACGCTGCGTGCATGGGAGCCGCCAAATACCGCCACCACGAGATCGCGCTCGAAAGGCCAGGTCTCGAAGGTGATGGCGCGGGCTGGATCACCAATCTCGGCGAGGAACTGATGCGGCATGAAGCCGAACCGCTCGCCCTCGAAGCGCAGGCCGATCTTGGTGAGCGCACCCATGCGCAGACCTTCCAGCGCACGCAGCTTCGCCAACGGGAGTGTGGGCGCAAACCTGATCTTTTCCGCCTGAAGCACGCCGATGGAGACCGTCACGATCACGGCGCGGCCGCGAATTGCGCCGGCGTCCGTTTCGACCACGACGCCCGGACCATCCCAGCGGATGCGGGTCGCTGCTGCGCCAAAATGCGGGGCGTGCTCGGCAGCCGCGCGCTCGACAAGCGTGCCGTAGCCTTCCCTGACGGTCAGGTTGCCGCCACCTTCCAGCCGTTGCCAGTCGCTGACCGATATCCACTCGGGGTCTTCGCCAGCCGCCATCTGTGCCTGGATGCGGCCGGCATCTTTCAGTTCCTGCGGCGCATCTCGCAGTGCCCGGACCATCGACTGGTCGTAACGGGGCTCGACCTCGTCATAGAAGGTGCTGACCTGGCGGGAGAGCGCGCGCCTGCGGTCCGCTTCGTCGCCATCCAGCGCCACGCCGTCGCGGAAAGCGCGCGAGCCCGCCCACAGGCGCAGGCCTCCCTTTGCCTCCATGCCCAGATCGGCGGCAATCTGCGTCCACGGATTGGTCTCGGAAAAATGGATGTAGGCTGCCCCGCCGTCGAAAGGCTGGCCCAGCTTCGTGTTGGTGTAGACGCGACCGCCGGCGCGCGCCTGCGCCTCGATCATCACGAAGCGCTTGCCAAGCCGCTTCAGTTCGCGGGCGGCACCCACACCGGCCGCTCCCGCACCAATGATGATGACGTCGGTGTCGTCCGCGCGGGCGGTACCGGCGGCCAGCAGAGCGGCCGAGCCGAAAAGAACAGAGCGTCGGGACGAAGCGAGAAGCATGGGTGACAATGCCAACAGGGAAGCCAAGAGTGCAATGCAATATGATTTGATTGCGGTACATGGATTACACCGCGAGAGCGATGCGCTTCACAAGAATTTGCTTTGCGGGCGGCAAGGCCCATTTGCGTGGAGGCGTACCCCACTGGCGCCCTGCACGCTACAGGCCGGAAGGAACGCATGCCCTCACAAGCCGAAACAGGATCGCCCCTCCATGCTGACAGGCGCAGGTCTCTGGCTTTCAGGCTTTCAAGAGCCTTAGCCTGGTTGATAACCGCTGGCATGGTGCTCACTGTCATCATCTGGCGGGCGGCTTTGCCATCCGCGCCCGATGTCTTTTACACTCCACCTGCGCACCACCCGATACAGCCGGGCACATTGCTGCGTTCTGAACCGTTCACGCGAGACGTGCCTAAGGGTGCGCGTGGATGGCGAATCCTCTACGCGACAACGAGGGCTGATGGTTCGGCAGGGGCTGCGAGCGCGATTGTCGTGGCGGGAACAGGCGGCGACGCACCTCGCCCGGTGCTTGCCTGGGCTCATGGCACCACGGGCATCGTAGCCGGGTGTGCTCCGTCGCTCATGCAGAAGCCGTTCGCCAATCTGCCCAGCCTACGGCGCATTCTGGCGGAGGGCTGGGTCTATGTGGCAACGGACTATTCCGGACTCGGTGCGGGTGAACACCATACGTATCTGGACGGGGCGCAGGCGGCACGGGACCTGCTCGACGCCGTGCGCGCAGCGCAATGGCTTCCGGAACTCCGCCTGCAGAAGCGTCTCGTGGCTTGGGGGCATTCGCAGGGCGGCAATTCCGCACTCTGGACTGGCGCACTGGCGCGGGACCATGCACCGGAGCTTGAGCTTCTGGGCGTTGGCGCTTTTGCACCTGCCAGCGACCTCAAACGCCTTCTGAGCGCCGCCCAAGGCACGATGTTCGGAAAGGTTGTGACATCCTATCTCGTCCATAGTCTCGCTGCAGCCGATCCCGGCTTTAACGCGCCAGCCGTGCTGAGCCCGGGAACCCTCTGGCTAACGCAGGATATTGCCTCGCGCTGCGTCGGCCAGTGGCCAACACTGGTGTCAGCGCTGCAGACGATGTTGCTGCCGCGGCAAGGAGCGATCGCCGGCGATCCATCGGTCGGGCCTCTGGCGGCGTGGCTCGAGCGGATGACGCCGCGCGGACCGTTCCATGCTCCTGTTTTCATTGCACAGGGCGAGAACGACGATCTCGTGCTTGCGTCGATCCAGCAGGCCTATGCGGAACGCCTTTGCAACGAGCGTCAACAGGTTGTGTATCGCGCCTATCCCGGCCGCGATCACATCAGCCTCGTTGCGCCGGACTCCCGCCTGGCCATCGATGCCACGGACTGGACAAGAGACCGGTTCGCAGGGAAACTTGCCGAGCCAAGCTGCGCCGTCCGTCCGTAGTCTTCGCTACTTCGGCCGCCGCCGCCGGCCCTCGGCCAGCGCGACCACCACGCCGCGCAGCGTCCGCACATCCGCCTCCGTCATCTCGATCCGGTGCAGGATGTTGCGCAGGTTGCGGCTCATGATCGGCTTCTTGCCATCCGGGATGAAGTAGCCAGCGTTCTGCAGCTCGTCATCGAGATAGTCGAAGAAGGAGAGCGTCATCGCGCGCGTCGCTGGCGGCGTGACATGGGTGAGCCGGAAGGGACTTTCGCCCGCCATATTCGCCTTCCACCACTCATAGGCCACCAGCGAGGTCGCCTGCGCGAGGTTGAGCGACGAGAAATCCGGATGGACAGGAAAGGTGAGAATGGCGTCGGCCACCGCCACCTCGGTGTTCTCCAGCCCCGTCCGTTCAGGGCCGAAGAGAACGCCGATCTTCTGGCCTTCGCCCGTCCGCGTCAGCGCCTCTTCGGCCCACTCCTGCGCCGTGACCACCGGCTTCGCCTGATCGCGGTCCCGCGCAGTCGTGGCGAAAACCTTGCGGCAATCGCCAACCGCTTCCGCGACGGTGGCAAAAAGAGCCGCGCGGCGCACGATGGCATTCGCGCCAACGGCCGCATCCACCGCCGCCGTCCAGACGGGGCTGCCCTCCATCCAGCCGTCGCGCGGAGCAACAAGCCGGAGCTCGCCAAGGCCGAAATTCGCCATGGCGCGGGCCGCCATACCGATGTTCTCACCCATCTGCGGGCGAACGAGGACGATGACGGGATCGCTCACCGGTAGACCTCGCGCCGATGGGCGATTTGCGCCAGCACGATGATCTTTCCATCCTCGAATGTAACAATGATGCGGAAGTCGCCAACACGGTATCTCCACAGGGGAGGACCGGAGCCGACAAGACGTTTAGCCAGACTTTTAGGGTCGTCGATGCCCTGCAACCGTTCAAACAGGAACGAGAGGATGCGCTTCTGTTCAACAGATGTTAACGCTGCAAGCTGCTTTCGCGCCTGCGGCGTGAACTGAATTTCCCAACGATGTCCGCTCACGCAGCGCTAAGCCGCTTTGCGCCCGGATCCTGCTGCTTTCGGCGGCTTC
>JBOFUS010000529.1:0-3812 GCA_051652685.1 Beijerinckiaceae bacterium | reverse complement strand
TTGGCGAAGGCGAGCGCCTGATGCAGCGCCTTTTCGAGGTTTCTGGAGAAAGTCGGCACTTCGGGGCCTCACTTCTTTTCCATGATGCACTGCAAAGGATGCTGGTTCTTGCGGGCGAAGTCCATCACCTGAGTCACCTTTGTCTCGGCAACCTCATAGGTGAAAACGCCGCACTCACCGATCCCGTGGTTGTGCACATGAAGCATGATCTGCGTGGCGCTTTCACGGCTCTTGTTGAAGAACCGCTCCAGCACGTGGATGACAAATTCCATCGGCGTATAGTCGTCGTTGAGCAGCAACACGCGATACATGTTCGGACGGCGCGTTTTCGGCGCTGTCTTGGTGATGACCGCCGTCCCGGAGCCATCATCGCCCCGATCCGCCGGCCTTCGCCGCTCATTCGCCGCCGTGGGCGCGAAAGTGCTGCCGTATTGCATCCCTGCTGTCTCTGACGCCTCTCGCCGGCGGGCCGCGCTTTCCATGGAAATCACGCCCGCCCCGTTCCTTATACAGTTAGGAGGTGCCAGCGGATTGCGCCAGACCCTCGATAAGCAATATAGCGAACCCTAGCCTGAACCGGAGCTTACCCCGCTTGTCAGAAACCATTACCCGCGCAGCACCCAAGGTCAGCTTCGTGTCGCTCGGCTGCCCCAAGGCGCTGGTCGACAGCGAGCGAATCATCACGCGCCTGCGCGCCGAGGGCTATGAGCTGACCAAGACGCACGCCGGCGCGGACCTCGTGATCGTCAACACCTGCGGCTTTCTCGACAGCGCCAAGGAAGAATCGCTTGCCGCCATCGGCACGGCGATGAACGAGAACGGCAAGGTCATCGTCACCGGTTGCATGGGCGCGGAGCCCGAGCAGATCGAGGAGAAATACCCCAACGTCTTCGCGATCACCGGCCCACAAGCGTACGAGAGCGTGCTGCAGCAGGTGCACCGGGCGGCCCCGCCGGCTCATGACCCATTTTTCGATCTCGTGCCGCCGCAGGGCATCAAGCTGACGCCGCGACACTATGCCTATCTCAAGATTTCCGAAGGCTGCAACAACCGCTGCTCCTTCTGCATCATCCCCAAGCTGCGCGGCGATCTCGTGTCGCGGCCGCTGGGCGATGTGATGCGCGAGGCGGAAAAGCTGGTGAACGCCGGCGTCAAGGAACTGCTCGTCATCTCGCAGGACACGTCGGCCTACGGGATCGACGTGAAATACGCCGAAAGCCAATGGCGAGATCGCACATGGCGCACGAAGTTTCTGGACCTCTCAACGGCGCTGGGCGAACTCGGCGTCTGGGTGCGCATGCACTATGTCTACCCCTACCCCCATGTGGCGGAGGTGATCCCGCTGATGGCCGAGGGCAAGATCCTGCCCTACCTCGACATTCCGTTCCAGCACGCCTCCCCCACGGTGCTGAAGGCGATGCGCCGGCCGGCGAGCCAGGAAAAGACGCTGGAGCGCATCCGCGAATGGCGCGCCATCTGCCCGGACCTGACGCTCCGCTCCACCTTCATCGTCGGCTTTCCCGGCGAGACGGACGCGGATTTCGAGGAACTGCTGGAGTTTCTGGGCGAAGCCCGCATCGAGCGCGCCGGCTGCTTCAAATACGAACCCGTCAGGGGCGCGACCGCCAATGATCTGGGCCTCGCGCATGTGCCGGACGAGGTGAAGGCCATCCGCCACAAGCGCTTCATGGAAAAGCAGCAGCAGGTGTCAGCCAGGCTCCAGCAGGCGAAGGTCGGCAAGCGGCTGCAGGTCATCATCGACGAGATGGGTACGACGGTTGCCAAGGGGCGGTCGAAGGCCGATGCGCCGGAGATTGATGGCTCGGTCTATGTCTCCACGCGGCGGCCTTTGCGCGTTGGGGATATTGTGAGCGTGAAGATCGAGCGGGCGGATGCTTATGATCTGCATGGGGTTGTGGGGTAGCTCCCCTTCTCCCCTTGCGGGAGAAGGTGCCCGCCGGATGGCGGGCGGATGAGGGGTCGCGCCGAGCTATCCAAGCCGCGTTGGCGCACGCTGAGAAGCCGACCGGATAGCTCCGTGCGACCCCTCATCCGTCATGCTCCGCATGCCACCTTCTCCCGCAAGGGGAGAAGGGAACGTGGTGGCGGCCGGCTGTGCGCGGATGCGGGGCAACGGGCTGTTGCACGGGAGCGTAGAGGTTGATGAAATCTCAATGCGACCGACGCGCGTTTCTCGCCCGCTTGCGGGGAGAGGACAGGTGAGGTGCCAAGTGGTGGAGTTTTTGCAATTGATATGGGGTCCCCGTCACATGCCGTCCCCGTAACATGCATGGGGTGGTGGGTTGACCCCTGCCCTATGAATTCTTACCTTCAGAGTAAGACTGGATGACGAACATGCGCGTGACATCCAAAGGCCAGGTCACGATCCCGCAGCACATCCGCGAGCGGCACGGCCTGCTGCCGAACACCGAAATCGAATTCGTCGAAGACGCAGGCGGTGTGCGCATCGTGCAGGCGCAGCAGCTGTCCACGAGCCAGCGGCAGCGCGGACAGGCCGTTGCGGATGATATGGTCAAGCGGCTGCAAGGCCTGAAATCCGATACTCCCCTGACGACCGATGAACTGATGCGGATGACGCGTGGCGACGAGTGGCCTGATCTTCACTGACAGCAATGTGCTGATTGATGTTTCGCAGCCGGGCTCGGCATGGTTCGAGTGGTCTTATCGCGCCATCGTGGACGCCATGGCGCGAGGCTCCCCTGTCATCAACGCTATCGTCTACGCGGAGTTGTCCGTGAAGTTCCCGGACGCCACTGCGGTGGCCGGCGCGCTTGAAGCCTATATCTTCGAAGACATTCCCCGCGAAGCCGCTTTTCTTGCGGGCCGCGCGCATGCGGATTATCGAAAGCGTGGTGGCACCCGGGAAGCCATCCTTCCCGACTTCCTCATCGGTGCGCATTGCGCGGTGCGAAGTCATGTGCTTCTGACGAGGGACGCACGCCGCTATCGGCATGCTTTTCCGGACTTGCGGATTATTGCACCGCAGGATTGAGGGGGCGATGGTTACCCAACTCAAAGCCCGCCAGCACCGCCGAGCTTGGATGCAACGGGGAACTACGGCAAAGCCATATCAATTGCAGTGCCTCACCGTCGGAACGCACGGCGAAGCTCAGTTTCTGCAATTGGTATGGCGTCCCCGTAAATTGCAATTGGTATGGCGTCCCCGTAAATCATCCCAATCATCCCCGTAAATCATCACAGTAACTCCGCTATGTAAACCGGCCGGAATTTCTTAAGATGATATTGCGTCCGGCAATTCCTGATGACGGGATCGAAGGGTTCTGCGGCCTCTTTACCAAGCGCGCCTACGCCGCCTTGCCCTTCCGCTTCTGCGCTTCGATCACCAACCGACCGATCGGCGCGAGCGAGCGCTGCACGATCAGCTTGTAACCTGCGGCGTTCAGATGGCCGTCCGGCACCGGGCCGCGACCGTCGCGAAAGTCCATCATGCGGCCTTGGCCGCCCAGTGTCAGGCGAGGATCGCGGTGCATCGACGGCTCCCACACCGGCGGCCCGATGAGATAGACCGCGATGCCCTTCGCCCGTAGCGCCTGCAACGCGCCGGCGTTGTTCGCCCGGCAGGCCTCGAGCGATCCGCCGGCGCGGCGATCATTGTGGCACGCATTCCAGTAGACGACGATGTCTGTGTCCGATCCGATCCAACCGGCGCGGCTCGCCGTCGCGGCGCTTACCTCGCCGCTGACGCCCTGGTTGGCGACGCTCACTTTGAGGCCCCTGGCGCGCAGCGCCGCTTCCAGCTGCGCCGGAAAGGCTTCGTCCGCCGCCAGGCC
>JBOFUS010000528.1:0-11323 GCA_051652685.1 Beijerinckiaceae bacterium | reverse complement strand
TCGCGGCGGCGCTGCTGCCCTTCGCGGAAGGTCTGGTCGCGCAGTTCCTGCTGTTCCCGCGACAGCTGGTCGAGCTCGTCCATGGCCTCGCCCATGCCGCGTTGGCGTTCGCCCTGCTGGCCGTTCTCGCGTTGTGCCTGAAGGTTCTTCATGGCTTCGTTGAGCTGGCGCAGCAGCTCCATTGCCTCGGCATGCTTGCCCTCGCGCGACAGGCGCTCGATGTCCTGCAACATCTTCTGCATGTCATTGCGGTTCAGCATGCGCGTGTTTTCATTGTTCTGCCGGTTCTCGGCGTTGCGGTCACGCTGGGCGCGTTCGGCAAACTCGCGCATGTAGCGTTCCATCGCCCGGCGAAGTTCTTCCGTCAGGCGACGGACTTCTGCCGCATCGGCGTTGCGTTCCAACGCCTCCTGGAGGCGCTCCTGTGCCGCGCGAAGCGCCTTCTCGGCGTCTGAAAGACCACCGTCCTCGAGTTCGAGCGCCATGGTCCAGAGCCATTCGGCGACGCCGATGAGCTGCTCGTCGGTGCGCGCGGCACGCAGGCGCGTTGTGGCGAGCCGCAAGCCCAGATAGGTGCCGGAATCCTTGGCATAGAAGCGCTCAGGCTCGCTCAGCAGCGCATCGAGCGCGATCTGGACCCGGCCCTTGTCATCGGGTTCCATCACAAGATTGCGCCGTTGCTCGACCAGTGCCTTGGCGAGCGGATGCGAGAAAGCGCGCTGCGGCAGCGTCACTTCGCGCGTCTCGCTCTCGGCCTTGTTGCCGGCGTCGTCAGTGGCGTGAAGCTGGAGCCTGACGCGCGCGCCCGCCCACGGATGGTCGGCCAGTGTCACCGTTGTTTCGCTGTCCGCATCGCCATCGCCACGGCCACCGCCGGCCAACGGCGCTGCCGGGCCGGGAACCAGCGTCCGGCGGACGGGTTCACCTTCCTTGCCGATCTTCGAGAAGCGACCTTCCGCTTCCTTGACACCGTAATCATCGCGGATGGCGTAGACGATGCGCAAGCCATCGCGCTGCTCGGTGGGGACCACCTGGACGATGCGGATGCTTGGCGGCGCGTCGGGGATAGCGACAAAGCTATAGCGCGCCAGCGTCTCGGTGCCCCGCTTGATCGTCACTTCGGCGGCACTTTCCAGCCTGAAGCGTTGCTCGAAGGCGATTGTCGCCGTGGCCGTGCCTGCCGCTGGAGTGCTTGTTGCCGGCACAGGAATTTCCAGCGCCTTAAGGCCGCTGGTGGCTGTCACGGACATCTTGTCGGCCGGCGTCGCACGGATGACGAGTGTTGCGCCGACAGGAACCTCAAGCGATGCCTCGCGCGGCTGCGTTGGCTCCGCGCCACCACGGCTCTGCGCCAGAAACACCGGCGGCCGGCCGGTGTAGCTTGGCGGATCGATCCAGACGTCGAGGCGCGGCGGCGGCGGGGGTGGGGGCGGCGTGAACCAGTTGAAGGCGACGCCGACACGGCCCGTCAGCTCTGGACCCGCCACAAAGAGCGCGGCCAACGCCATGGCGAAGGGGGCAAAGCGCAGCGCGCGCGGATCAAGCCGGCGCATGGCAGGTTCGGGTGCCTTGACCTTCAGCTGTTCGACGGCAGCCGCCGCGCGCTTCTGGTGCAGCGCCCAGAGCGCTTTCGATGTGGAATCAGAGCCCTGCAAAAGCGTGTCGGTCACGGCCTCGACAGGCCGGTGCTTCACGCCGGAATCGCGGTCCAGCCGGGCGCGGGCGGCATCTTCGGTTGTTGCTCTCAGGGAGAAAAGCCCCTTCAGCGACCACAGCAGCGCCAGCCCGAGGAGCAGCACGCCGACGGCGCGGCCCCAGGTTGGCAGGTGCAACCACAGGCCAAACCAGGAAAGGGCAAGGAAAAGCGCGATGATGGCCGCAGGCGCGACAAGCGCCGGCCACAGCCGTTCGATCAGGAGCGCGCGCTTCGCCGACGCGATCTTTGTCGAAAGAAGCGCTTCAGCCGTGCGCGGGGATTTTTCAGCGGGGATCGACACGAATGATGGCTCCCTTGCCTCGATCCTTCGACAAGCTCAGGATGAGGTTCGAAAAAGGTAGCACGGCCTCGCCAAATGGCCAGCGCCACGTGGCCGGATCTCACATGGTTGTGTCGGGAGCGGGCAGCGGTTCCGGTTCACCACCCCGGCGAACGGTCGAGGTTGATCAGATCGTCATAGGTCTGGCGTGGCCGCGTGATGGCGAACTTTTCCCCGTTCACCGCCACCTCGGCGACCAGCGGCCGGAGATTGTAGGTCGAGGCCATTGATGCGCCGTAGGCACCGGCTGTCATGAAGGCGACGAGATCACCGGGCCTGACGGGCGGCATGCGTCGATCCGTCGCGAAGGTGTCGCCGCTTTCGCAGATCGGGCCAACGATGTCGTATATCGCGTCAGGCGAACCCTCCATGGGCTCCGCCACGGGCCAGACCGCGTGATAGGCGTCGTACATCGCAGGCCGGATGAGATCGTTCATGGCGGCATCGACCACGAGGAACGTCTTCCTCGGGCGGGGATTGAGGTAGAGCGCGCGGGTGACGAGAATGCCCGCGTTGCCCACAATGAGGCGGCCAGGCTCGAAGCCCAAGTCCACATCCAGCCCCGCCGTCTCCTTCGCCACCATGTCGGCATAGGCGTTGATCAGATCAGGCCCCTCCTCCCTGCCGCGCTCGACGGCGTAGGAGATGCCAAGCCCGCCGCCGAGATCGAGCCGCTCGACGGACAACCCCGTGCGACGGATCGTTTCGGTCACCTGCCGCATGCGGACAAACGCCGCCTGAAGCTCCCCCAGTTCGTCGATCAGGCTGCCGATATGGACCGCGAGGCCCTTGATCGCGACACCCGGCATGTTGGCGGCGCGGGCATAAAGCCGCTCCGCCTCCTCGAAGGACACACCGAACTTGTTATCGGCCGAGCCCGTGGTGATCTTGGCATGGCCGCCCGCGCCCACATCAGGATTGACGCGGAACACGGCTGCCTGCCGCTTGCCACGCGCATGCGCCACCTTGTTCAGCGCCTCAAGCTCGCCCTCGCTCTCGAGATTGACCTGATAAAGCCCGACATCCACCGCATGGGCGAGTTCGGCTTCTGTCTTGCCGACGCCCGAGAAGACAATCTTCTCCGGCGGGATACCGGCGCGCATCGCCTTGCGCACCTCGCCTTCCGATACGACGTCCGCACCGGCACCCAGCGCGGCAAGCGTTTCAAGCACGGCGATGTTGCTGTTGGCCTTCATGGCGTAGAAGACGTGGGCCTTGTCCGCGCCGCCGGCGGCCCTTGCCATGGCTTGCGCATACAGCAGGTAGTGCCGCGCCACTGTCGCCGTGGAGTAGATGTAGACGGGCGAGCCTGCCGCACGGACGATCTCGTCCACCGGCACATCCTCGGCGTGCAGCATGCCGTCGCGATACTGGAAATGGTGCATGGCGAAAACTTTTCCTAACTGTCTCCAGACGATATCTCGCCGTCTTTGCGAGCGCAGCGAAGCAATCCAGAACGACATATGCCAGAGCAACACAGGTTTTTGCCCTGTACTGAGGCATCTTCTGGATTGCTTCGTCGCTTGCGCTCCTCGCAATGACGGGTGTTCGAGGGTTTAGCGATGGATGCCGATCTGCGCGGTGAGCCCACCGTCGACCGGGATGACCGCGCCCGTCACATAGGACGCCGCATCCGACATCAGGAAGCCGACGACAGCCGCGACTTCCTCGGGCCTGGCGAAGCGCCCGGTCGGGATCTGGCTTTCCATCTTCTCGCGGTAGTTCTCGTAGGCAGACATCATGTCGGTCGCGATGAAGCCGGGCGCGATATAGTTGACGGTGACGCCGCGCTTGGCGGTTTCCACCGCAAAGGTGCGGCACCAGGCGAGAAGCGCCGCCTTGGATGCCGCATAGGCCGCGTTGCCGGGGTTGGCCTGCAGGGCCGTCACCGAACCAATGACCGCGACACGGCCGGCACGTTTGCGGATCATGTTGCGCGAGAGCGCCTTGGCAAGGCGGGTGAAAGACCAGAAATTCACCTGCATGACCGCTTCCGCCTTGGCCTGATCCATCATCATGGTCAGCGCATCATAGGGCTGGCCGGCGTTGTGGACGAGGCCGTGGTAGGCATCATCCTCGGCGGCCTTGGCAAAAGCATCGACCACTTCGACCATCGAAAGATCTAGCCTGAGAGCGCGTACCTCGCGGCCGCCCATTGCGAGCGCCAGCGCCAGCTCCTTCGCTTCGGCCTCCGAGCTGCGGTAGGTGAAGTCCACGTCGAAGCCCTGTCCGACGAGCTGGCGGACGATGGCCGCGCCCACGCCCTTGCCGCCGCCGGTGACGAGGATGCGCTTTCTGTCGGTCATGATTGATGCCTCCTCATACCGGCTCCGCCGTCATCACCAGACAGGTGTTTTGGCCGCCGAAGCCGAAGGAATTGGAAATCACGCTCGAAACTGCCATGTCACGCGCGACATTGCCCACAATATCGAGCGGGATGGCGGGATCGGGCGTGTGATAGTTGATCGTCGGCGGGATGCGCCCGTGGCGGATCGTCAGCAGCGAGAACACCGCCTCCACCGCACCGGCGGCGGTCAGCGTGTGGCCGACCATGGATTTGTTTGAGGTCATGGGAGGGACCCGCTCGCCGAACACAACCTGGCAGCCCATGGCCTCCATCTTGTCGTTTTCGGGTGTCGAGGTGCCGTGGGCATTGATCGTGTCGATCTGGTCCGGGCGGAGCCCTGAGTCAGCGAGTGCCGCCCGCAGCGCACCGATGATCGGTTTGCCGTCCGGCGAGGAGCGCGTGCGGTGGAATCCGTCGCCCATCTCGCCGCAGCCGGCGAGAATGCCGAGGATCGTCGCACCGCGCGCCACTGCGTGGTCATAGTCCTCCAGCACCAGCGCGCCGGCCCCTTCGCCCATGACGAAGCCGTCACGGTTCTTCGAGAAGGGCTTGGCGGCCGCTTCAGGTGGATCATTCTGGGTTGAGAGCGCCGAGAGCAACGAGAAGCGGATCAACGCCTCCGCATGGATCGACCCGTCGGTGCCGATGCAGAGCGCCGCGGCCGCTTCGCCCCGGCGGATGGCCTCGACGCCAAGCTGGATCGCGGTCGCGCCGGAGGAGCAGGCGGTGGAAAGCGAGATGGGCGAGCCGCGCGTGCCGAATTCATCGCCGATCCGGTCCGCCACCGTGCCGAACTGGAAGAGCTCGTGGAAGGTTCGGAACCGGCCCGTCGCCGCGCCGCGCAGGATATCGTCATAGGAGAGCTCGCCGTTGCCGCCGGCGGCTGCAAGTTCAGCCCGCTGCGGCCACTCGATCTCGACGGGTGGCACGGCGATGAACAGGGGGCCGGGGAAATCCCCCTTTGCACCCACGCCCGATTCCGAGATCGCTTCCTCGGCTGCCAGCCGCGCAAGCGCATGGCTGAGGTTTGGTGCGCAAAAGGGGTCAGCCACCTTTACCGTATCGACCGTGCCACCGATGGTGGTGCGCAGGCCTGCCACGGGGAAGCGCGTGATGCGGTGAATGCCGGAGGTTCCCGCGCAGAGCTTCGCCCAGTTCTCGCCCTTGCCGACGCCGAGCGAGGTGACGACGCCCATGCCTGTGACGGCCACGACGGGACGGCCGAGATGATCGCGGACGGGTTTTGACGCGCTCATATCGCCTCCACCTTCACGAGGCCTTCGCCGCGCGCATGGCCGACGCTGGTAACGAGTGAGGCTGTCTTCAAAGCGCCAGCCTTCAGGCCAGCGGCGGCGAGCGCCACGCCAAAGGGAAACTGTGCCTCGATGCCATGGCCGATCAGATCGCCGGACATCACGACCCTGGCGCCGGGTGCGGATGCGGCGAGCGCGCTCAGCTCCTCGGCCGTGGCAGACGCGCCCGTCGCACCCGAGATGACCGTCGGAGCGGGTCCAGCCGCCATGAGCATCTGTGACAACAGCTTTTCCACGGAACCCGGCGCGCGCCGGTGCCGGTCGGCGGCGACGGGGCCGAGCTTTGCATAAGCAGTCGCCCCACGCGCTTCGGCATGGGCGCGGGCTTCCAGCACGAGGAACACCGAGGCCGAGCCGGGCGTAAAGCCGCCGCCCTTGCGGTCGGCGACCTTCACCGACGGGTCGTGCCAGACATATCCCCCTGTCTCGTAGACAAGGATCAGGTCTGGCCGCTCGGCGTTGCTTGCGCCGCCAACGAGGAACACGTCATTCTGGCCTGAGCGGATGCGCGCCTCGGCGATACGAATGGCGTCCACGCCCGCCTGCTCCTCGCCCATGAAGGTCCGTGAACCGCCGATGACACCGTGAACGATGGAGATGTTGCCGGCCAGCAGGTTGGACAGTTGCGCGAGAAACAGCGTTGGCCGGATATCCGACATCAGTCGCTCATTCAGGTAGACGCCGGGATCGGCCGCCGTGCGCATGCCGGTCAGGATCGCGCCATCGACCGCATAGTCCCGCTCGCCGCCGCCACAGGCGACGATGAGGTGCATTCTTTGCAGCGCCTCCGCCTTGCCCTTGAGACCTGCATCCTCAAGTGCTGCGCCTGCCGCC
The DNA here is from genome assembly GCA_051652685.1 of Beijerinckiaceae bacterium. Classification (GTDB taxonomy): domain Bacteria; phylum Pseudomonadota; class Alphaproteobacteria; order Rhizobiales; family Beijerinckiaceae; genus JADCCX01. Next base: position 4,793 of record JBOFUS010000528.1, on the reverse strand, counting down.
CATGTCCCGTGGCGCTGCCAGGGTTCCATCTGGCGCTGGTCTGCCTTCTTGGGGATGTGCCGGTCCATCTCGACGGTCGCGAAAGGATGCACCGCGTAGGGCGCAAAGCGTTCGCGGTCCACAACCGGCGTCGATCCGGCCAGCGCGGCCACATGGGGCGCTGCCCCCTCGCCGAGACTGGTCACAATGCCGATACCGGTAATCAGAACGTCGCGCGGTGACATGGTCTCTTGAAGTCAGTTCAACGCGCCGTGACGTCACGAGAACAGGAAATATCCTGAAGGTTCATACGCGACCCTTCGCTGGACAGAAAGTCCCTAAGCGGCGGGTCGACGGATTTGTGACGAATAGGTCACGGTGCCGCTTGCACCGTCACCATTAAACCGTGACCTGGCTGCCAAGCTCGACCACGCGGCCCGTGGGGATATGGAAGAAGTCCGTCGCGTTCGTCGCCATCTTGGTGAGGAAGATGTAGATCGCGTCCTGCCACGCCGGCATGCCCGAGGATGCGGACGCCTTGATGGTGCGACGGCCAAGGAAGAACGACGTCTGCATGATGTCGAAATCGAGCCCGTGTCGTCTGGCCAGCGTCAGGATGCGCGGCACGCGCGGGCTCTGCATATAGCCGATCTTCGCGATGATGCGCGTGACCTCATCGTTGCAGATGGGCGTGATGCTGATCTGCTCACCTTCCGGCACCCAGGGCACATCGACGGTCTTGATGGTGAGGATGATGTTTCGCTGGTGCAGCACCTTGTTGTGCTTGAGGTTGTGGAGGAGCGCGCCGGGCGCGTTCTCCGGGTCGCTCGTCAGGAACACGGCCGTGCCCTTGACGCGGACCGGCTGGGATTTTTCCAGCATGCGGAAAAGATCGGCGACAGGCAGACTGTCCTTGCGCTCCTTCGCGTAGACGATACGCGTGCCGCGCACCCAGGTGACGATCAGCAGGATCAGCACCGCGCCGAAGAGCAGCGGCATGTAGGCCCCGTCGAACAGCTTCAGCAGGTTCGCACCGAAGAAGACGGCATCGACGATGAGGAACGGGGCGATCACGAGGCCCGACTTGAGCGGGCTCCAGCCCCAGACCTTCCAGGTGACAAAGAAAAACAGGCCTGCATCCGCCAGCATCGCCCCCGTGACGGCAATTCCATAGGCGTTTGCGAGCGAAGACGAGGTGCGGAAGATGACGACCAGCACCAGCACGCCAATCATCAGCAGCCAGTTGATCTGTGGCAGGTAGATCTGCCCGCGCTGCGTCTCCGAGGTATGGCGGATTTCAAGACGCGGCAGGAGTCCGAGCTGCACCGCCTGCTGCGTCAGCGAGAACGCCCCGGTGATCACGGCCTGACTGGCGATGACAGTCGCAAGCAACGACAGCACAATGAACGGGATCAGAAGCTGTTCCGGCGCCAGCGCGAAGAAGGGGCTGAAGTCCTTGTTCGCCATGGCCGTCGGGTTCTTGAGGATCAGCGCGCCCTGACCGAGGTAGTTGAGCACAAGCGCCGGAAACACCAGCGCCAGCCAGGCTGCACGGATGGGGTTGCGGCCAAAGTGGCCCATGTCGGCATAGAGCGCCTCCGCGCCGGTGACGGCGAGGAAGACAGAGCCCAGCACGAACAGCCCGATCATGCCGTGGTTCGCGAGGAAATAGGCAGCGTAATAGGGGTTGAAAGCGGCGAGGATGCCGAGATCATCGCCGATATGCAGGATGCCAAAGCCCGCAAGCGTCAGGAACCAGACCAGCATGATCGGCCCGAACCAGGCGGCGACCTTGGCCGTGCCCCGGCTCTGCACCGCGAAAAGCGCCACGAGAACGACAATCGCGAAGATGACGATGTAGTTGTTCGAGACAAAGGGCGTGCCCTTCAGCGCGTCGATCTGCTTCAGGCCCTCGATGGCAGAAAGCACGGAGATCGCCGGTGTGATGATCGAATCGCCGTAGAACAAGGCTGCGCCGATGATGCCCAGGAGGAAGGCCGGCCCGACATTGCGGCCCATTTTCTTCTGCACAAGCGCCATCAGTGACAGCGTGCCACCCTCGCCCTTGTTGTCGGCGCGCATGATGAGGACGATGTATTTCAGCGTCACCACGATCACGAGCGCCCAGATCAGCAGCGACACGACGCCAATCACCTCGATGCGGCTGGCCGTTCCGTCCTGCGCGGTGTGGTGCAGCGATTCCTTCAGCGCATAGAGCGGACTGGTGCCGATATCGCCATAGACGACGCCGACGGAACCAAGTGCGAGGCCGGCAAAGCCCGTCTTGCCATGCTGGTGGCTGTGATCGCCATGGCCATGGTGGTTGCCTGCAGCACCCTTTGCTGCGTCGGTTGGCGCTTTGGCGGCGGGGGCGGCGTCACCTTGCGGCGATGCGGGCGTATCCTGTGTCATGGGAAAACTTTGGTCTCGTTTCCGTATGGGCTTCGCGCAGGCGCTGCCGGCGGTTCGGGCTTCAAGAGCCGTCGGACGGGCGCGGCTATACACCAACGCCCGGTTGCTTCAAAGGGCAAGTCGGTGGAACGCCCCAGGGAAGCAATCCATGCGGGTTGCATGGCTGGAATGTTTGCCGCTATGGCCTTTGGCCAATTCATTGAACCGTCACGCGCCAGGGAAAACCGCCGATGCAGCCGCGCACGCTCTACGACAAGATCTGGGACGATCACCTCGTCGATGAACAGCCAGATGGCACCTGCCTGCTCTATATTGACCGTCATCTGGTGCATGAGGTGACCAGCCCGCAGGCCTTCGAGGGCCTGCGCATGACCGGCCGCAAGGTGCGCCAGCCCGCCAAGACACTGGCCGTGGTCGATCACAACGTGCCGACGACCGACCGCAGCAAGGGCATCGACGACGAGGAAAGCCGCATCCAGGTCGAGACTCTCGCCAAGAACGCGGCCGAGTTCGGCGTGCAGTACTTCAACGAGACCGACCGCCGCCAGGGCATCGTCCACGTCGTTGGCCCCGAGCAGGGCTTTACGCTGCCCGGCACCACCATCGTCTGCGGCGACAGCCACACGTCGACCCATGGGGCTTTCGGCGCTCTGGCCCATGGCATCGGCACCTCGGAGGTGGAGCATGTGCTCGCCACCCAGACGCTGATCCAGAAGAAGGCCAAAAACTTTCTCATCGAGGTGGACGGCGAACTCGGCCGGGGCGTCACCGCCAAGGACATCGTGCTCGCCATCATCGGCGAGATTGGCACGGCTGGCGGCACCGGCTCCGTCATCGAATACGCGGGCTCCGCCATGCGTGCGCTGTCGATGGAAGGCCGCATGACCGTCTGCAACATGACGATTGAAGGTGGCGCACGCGCTGGCATGGTCGCGCCCGACGAGAAGGCCTACGCTTATCTTGAAGGCCGGCCGATGGCGCCCAAGGGGGCCGCCTGGGGTGCCGCCCGCCGCTACTGGGAGACGTTGCACACCGACGAAGGCGCGCATTTTGACCGCGTGCTTAAGCTCGACGCGAACAACCTGCCGCCCATCGTTTCCTGGGGCACCAGCCCGGAGGACGTGGTGTCGATCGCTGGTATGGTGCCCGATCCCGCGCTGATCCCCGACGAGACGAAGCGGGCGTCCAAGCAGCGTGCGCTCGACTACATGGGCCTCAGGCCCGGCACGAAGATCACCGACATTGATCTCGACGTGGTCTGGATCGGCTCCTGCACCAACGGCCGGATCGAGGATCTGCGCGCGGTGGCGAAGATCGTGGAAGGCCAGAAGATCAGCCAGCGGCTGGCCTATGCCATGATCGTGCCGGGCTCCGGACTGGTGAAGGCGCAGGCGGAAGCGGAAGGGCTGGACAAGATCTTCCTCAAGGCCGGCTTCGAATGGCGCGAGCCCGGCTGCTCCATGTGCCTCGGCATGAACCCGGACCAGCTGAAGCCCGGCCAGCGCGCAGCCTCCACGTCCAACCGCAACTTCGAGGGTCGCCAGGGCTACAAGGGGCGGACGCATCTTGTGTCACCGCAGATGGCGGCGGCAGCGGCCGTGGCGGGGCGGTTTGTGGATGTGAGGACGCTGGGGTGATGGCTTGATGGGGGGCTGCACATGGACTGGTTGACCTTCGTTTCGAAAATCGTTGATGCGCTAGCATGGCCGGTGTCGGCGGCAATTTTGCTTATTTTTCTGTTTCGCAATCTTGAGCGGCTCTCGAACGTACTTAAGTCGGTAAAGATGAAAGACGTCGAGGTTAATTTTCGCGACAAAGTTGCCGAGATAAAAGCTGCAGCGCAGGATATGAATGTAACTGTCATATCACCTAAAGCAGTTACTATTGCAGGAACTTTTGGTCAACAGGCTAACGCCTCGATGTTTGTGATAGATAGATCTGCCGAGATAGAGGCGAAGCTACATAAATGGGCGAAAATGAATGGCCATTTGAATCTTACTTCAACAAACGATATACTGAAAAAACTCAAGAGTGAGAAAATTGTGGGGGATGATATTGTTATACTTGCTGATCAGCTTTTTAAGTTGCGCAATGATGTCGCTCATGGAGTGGATTTTAAGATTGGAGCAATTGAAGCCGTTGAAATTTCGGGGATTGCGAATAGCTTGAATGAACGATTGGCCCAACGGGGCATCCTGTGAGCGAAAAGAACGAACGCGCATCCGACAAGGCCCGCCGCGATCTCGCCCGCCTTTCCCGCGAAGGCGAGACGCTGGGCGGTACGGCCATGAACGCCGCCGCCCCACGCCCCGACGCCAGCCAGGACGACGACATCGAGCGGCTGGGCAAGCGCATCGGGCGCTGGCTCGCCATCCTGTCGCTGCCGTTTGCGCTCTATGTCT